>DAOVGO010000076.1 GCA_030672345.1 Methanosarcinales archaeon
ATACTCAGGGTATGCGGTATGGATTGCTGTCGCCTCCCAGATCATGCCGTCGAGATAGATCGGAGCCTTCTTGATGCGCTTCTTCCGCATCGCCTCTTCAAGAACCAGCATCACATCCTGACTGCGTCCGACAGCGAACGCTGGAATCAGTACCTTGCCCCCGCGTTTGATCGTTTTATTCACGATCTGCGAAATATGTTTCTCCGCTTCCATTCTCGGGGGCTGAAAATCATTCGGACCGCCATAAGTCGCTTCCGTGATCACGGTTTCAGCTCTCGGGAAATTATTGACGGCGCTATCGAACAACCTGGTATTTTCGTACTTGTAATCGCCAGTGAATACCGCATTATGCAACCCATCGCCGATATGGAAATGAGCAACCGCCGATCCAAGAATATGCCCGGCATTGTGGAACGTCAGTTTCATGTCGGGCGCAATATCAGTAACGCTCCCGTAATCGAGAACGAGTGTGTGTTTGAGCGCTTCTCTGATATGGTCAGACGCATAAGGGATTGGTCTGCCTTCCTTGTTTGCAACGTCGATGTAATCAACCTGCAAAAGTGCCATCAGATCCCGGGTGGGCGGGGTGGTGTACACAGGACCCGTATATCCATATTTGAACAACAGCGGCACGAGCCCGCAGTGATCGAGGTGTGCGTGCGTCAAAACCACACCATCGAGGTGTGCGATTGGGGATACCTCGGGAACATACAGGTATGGCGTTCCATTCTCGACAGACCCAACATTGATGCCGCAATCGATCAGTATCCTTGTCTCAGGAGTCGATAGCAAGAAACAGCTCCGCCCAACCTCTCTGCAACCACCGAGCGCGGTCATGCGTATCCAGTGGTCGTGAGACGTGGTGCTGCGGTGTATCTTCTTCCCGAGATCGCGCAGGAACTGCTTGCGCTCACCAAGACTCTCGCGCATCAACCGCCTGATATTCTTTATGGTCGATGACTTGATCGGCGGGGTGCGCACGACAGTCGGGGTCCAGCCAGTCTGTTTCGTGATCTCGCGGAGCATAGTTCCGCGCTGCCCGATCACAAGTCCTGGCTTCTCAGCCTCGATGACCACCTCGCCGGTGTCGGTATTGAAGTGGTGGTCAGTGATTCCGGCATCTTTGGGCACGGTCGCTTCGATCGTAGCGAACGCAACATCCGGTGGACTCAGCACGCTCTGGTCAGGACGTATAACGATCCGCTTGCGCACATCCTTTGCGATCGACCGCACGACATCACCGTTATCCGCCAGACGCCTCGGCTCCTTTGTGTATATAACCAGTTCAGGACCCTCGAATTCAATGTCAGAGACCGTTACACCGGCAGGCAGTTTCTTCCGGATCTGCTGCCGCAGTTCGGATAATGCATCAGTCGTAACCATGGTAAAAACAGATTAAATCGATCAATTCAGTAGCTTCAGTTCTTCGATCTTCTTTTTGATCTCATCCCGGCTCATCTGAATATACTGTCCCTCTGTGATGATCTTCACGTCAATTCCGTCCCCTGATGCTGCATCTCGTTTCATGACGTTGTGAAGCGCACGTATGGCAAGATCGGCGCCCTCCTCGGTAGTGATGCCATCCCTGTACTGGTCTTCGAGTATGCCGTAAGCAATCGGCGAGCCCGAGCCGGTGGAGACCGCCCTCTGCTCCTCGAGCTTTCCTCCGAGAGCATCCAGTGAGTATATATGCGGACCGTTCTTATCAACGCCTCCGATCAGAAGCTGGACATAGAGCGGCATCATCCGATGCGATGAAAGCACCGTGGAGAGCAGATTTGCTATCGCCCTGATAGACATCGGCTCCTGTGTCCGCATCTGATACAGGCTTGACTCCACGCTGATGCTGCGCACAAGCCGCTGCGCATCGCCAACAGAACCTGCTGTCGTCATGCCAACAGTGTCGCTGATCTTGTATATCTTCGGCGCATCCTTGCTTGCGATGAAGTAGCCCATCGTCGCTCTCCGCTCGCTCGCAAGAACGACACCATCCTTGCACACCAATCCGATTGTGGTCGTGCCCTTTAATATATTATCTTCCATTCAAGCACCTTTCCAAATGAGAAAATGAGTTTCCCAAACAAACAGTGTGAGTACCTCAACAAACAATGTAGTTGTAGGATATATAAGGCTTTCTATGAAATCAGCCGTCCGAACACCCCGCCCCAGCTCACGACTGCCACCTGCCATGCAGCACCACGAGCAACTCACCCGGACAACGGATGCTCGCTGCCTCGTGCATAGTAAAGCCCGCCGATGCGCTATATGCATAGACCTCCTCGATGCCGGTCAGCGAGGATATCAGCAGCAGAAGGCTGCCGCCGTCTGCGAGGAACGCTGGCGCCTGCTGCAAGAACCGGTCGATGGTCCTGCGCCCGTCATCTCCGCCGTTCCACGCCAAATCAAGCCAGCCATCGATGCGCTCATCGGGCGCGGTCGGCAGATACGGCGGATTGAATATGATCAGATCAAACAGTCCCCGGAGTCCTGCGAAGAGATCTGCCCTGATAACCTGCAATCCGTTCGTTTTTGCGCATAGAACAGCATGAGGGCTGATATCAGTCGCGATGTACTCATGATCGGGCATGTTTTGCATCAGCATGGACGAGACGATCCCTGATCCGGTGCCGATCTCAAGGATGCGCAGGGCTCGGCTGGACTTACCGATCTCGCTTAATGCGGTATCGATCATGAGGTATGAGTCCTCGGCTGGCTCATACACGTCCTTTGCAAGGTTGATCCGGGAGTCGAGATATGAAAGTTGTTCTGGCATATTCAGGAGATTGGAGAGATTGGGGATATTTATACGGATTTGCCACGATCTATTCCCTAACATACACCGTTTTTCAACCTGCCCGAAGGCTCTGCACAAACTCGCTCACGCCATCTCCGTAAGGCGCGCTGCACACGATGTCTGCTTCGTCCTTGAGCATCTGCACCGCGTTTGCGACCGCCACTCTGGTGCCGGCGGCTGCAAAGAGCTTGAGATCGTTCTCGGCATCGCCGATACATGCAAGGCGCTGCCTATCGATCCCGCAGATCTCAGCCGCCTTCATAACCCCGCTGCACTTGTTCACGCCCGCCGGCATAATCATCACATCATTCCTGTTCAACTCGATATCGACCAAGAGATCGTTCCTTTCGATGATCTCTCTCACCTCTTCGAGATGATCGATCGTGGTTGCGACGATCGCTTCCTCCACATCAACAGGAAAGTCAGCGTCCGAGAACGCCGCTTTCAGCTCGTCCAGACCTTTGCCAAGCAGGATCTTCGTGCCATCTCCCGGATCATAGACGACAGCGCCGTTCTCTGCGATGATCATGTCTACAAAGTCCCGATTTTTGTTCACACCCTTCAGAAACGGAAGTTTTCGCCCCGAAACTAAAAACACCTTTATACCATCATTTCTCGCGCTCTTCAGACTGGCTACTGCCTTTTCAGAGAGGATCAGTGACTCGTCTGTCAGAGTTCGGTCATAATCACTCGCAATCGCCTCGATTTTTCCGATCATCATAATACCCGCCATTTTACAACGAACCCGCCATCCATCTGTTCGACCGATATCAGGTCGAGCGAGAGCGCGCCATCGCGGTTCGAAAAACCGGCGCCATCAACAAGCGTCGGCGCCATAGACCCGCCAAGAATCAGGCTCCCGATGTATACATAGATCTCATCCACCAGTTTCAGATCGATCAGGCTCCAGTTCAGCGTGGCGCCGCCTTCCACCATCAGCCGCCGGATTCCCATGTCATGAAGATGCCTGAGGGCTGCCGCAAGATCGACCCGCGGCGCCCCCTGCTCGCCTGCGACTACAACCTCTGCGCCAGCCGTGGAGAGTGCATCCACGCGCTCAGCCGCCGCAGGTCCTGAGACAAAGATGATCCGTCTGCCAGCCCCTTTCTTGAGAATGTCAGCCCCGGGCGGGGTCCTTGCAAGACTATCAATGACGACTCGCACCGGGTTTTCATCCCTGCCACAGTCCAGTCGCTTTTTCCGAAATTCCTCTGATTTGACGGTCAAACTCGGATCATCCGAGAGAATCGTGCCTACTCCGACCATGATGGCGTCTGCCTCGCAGCGCAGCCGGTCCACCCGCCGAAAATCCCGATCTCCGGAAATACGCACCTGCTCTCTGAGATGTGTTGAAATCTTCCCATCTGCGCTCATGGCAGCATTGATGAATACAAAAGGACGCATGTTATCACGCTTAACGCTTAGCTTTACCACTGCCTGCCTGTCTTCTTACGACCCGCACCCCGGCACAAGCAGGGAATTTCGGAACAGGTATCAGACTTATGCGAGTCCATTTTTGAGGGGATGGATAGCTGTAAGAAAGCAATATGAACCCGTTCCAAAATCCCATACACGCTATAAGGAACTTGTAGTATATTAATGATACGGTTGTAAGTGAGACATCTGTCGGGCGTCCCCACCATCACGTACCTCCTCCTTTCCTGAGCAACGCAATCTCCTCTTCTCCACGTATCCGCAGCAGAAACGTACCGTAACATGGTTTGGTATATGGGAAGACTACGTGATCTACATCGACTCCGATCATAACCGGGGGAACTCCGATCAAATAGACATCGAACATCTTATATCCCGGTTTGACCTTATAAATCTCCTTGAAATTCTTTTCAACAAATTCCCTGCACTCTTTAAACGACGTGTTCTTAAGAATGATCTCATAGTTCATCTCTTCGATGCAGCCCATCATAGCACCTCGTCTATCTTCTTCTTCAGTGGAATCGGGTTATGAGCGGTTCTGGCAACGATCTTTTCGCATTCAAACCCGATCATCGATGCAAGCATCTCCGCGTCGCTCCCAAAAACGATCGCAAAGAGATCAGCGTCTGATATACTCCGCATCGTGGTAAGATACGATATTCCGGCGTCGTTGTGGATGAATACAAAACAGCTATCGAAATCCATCCGTTTTTCAGCAAGATTTTCTATGCACCGGTCCAGATCGATCATCTTCTTCGCATAATTCCCCTCCGGGTCAGATACTTTTATCAGATTGATCGCAGACCTTGTTCCGGCAATGGTCACACCAACATCCTTCTTGGCGAGTTTATTTGCAAGATACAGTGCGATGCCGGTCTGAACCGGCAGTTCAGGACATCCCAGTAATAGTAGCGCGTTATTCAATCGAGTCATCTCCGCAATCTCTGCATTTCGGGTTTCGCTCCAGCGATATCTCGTTCATCACGGTATTCAATCCATCCCAGATGAGCAGTCTGTTCGTTGCGAGGGTGCCGATGCCTGTGAGGTATTTCAGGACCTCTGTCGCCTGAACACTGGCTATAACCCCACATGTTGCACCGATGGCTGGAATAATCGCTTCCGGAAGAGTTTCCGGGAATATGCATCGCAGACATGGAGTTTTTTTGGGAATTATCGTCGTGACCTGCCCGTCAAACCCGTGAACTGCTCCATGAAACAACGGAACATTCCCTGCCACGGCTGCTTTATTCAGCAGATATCTCGCATGGAAGTTGTCCATTGCGTCAACGATCAGATCATAATCTCGCACAAGCTCGAAAACGTTATTTTCATCGATCTTTTCAGACACGGTATCTATTTCAATCATCGGATTCATCTCTGCGAGCTTCTCTCTGGCAGAAACCGTTTTTAGTCGTCCCACATCGGCAGTCCAGTGCAGTAACTGCCTGTTCAGGTTGGTTGTATCGACGGTATCATGATCCACGATCCCGATCCTGCCAACGCCTGCGGCTGCAAGGTACATCGATACCAGGGAGCCGAGCCCGCCCGCGCCCGCGATGAAGACCTTCGCATTCCCGATCTTCTCCTGCCCGTCTTCTCCGAATACCAGCATCTGCCGCTCATATCTTCGTGATTCGTTCTCTCCTTGCATATTTAGCACATCCGGTTGGGATGGGTATAAATTGTGAATCTATCTTCTCTTGCAAAGCATATTAGCGTAATCCCTGCCGTATCTGCCGTAATAATTCCCTTATCGGTCGATGCGGATCTCGATACCACGATCGGGATGCCGGCGTTGGCGGCTTTTGACACCATCGCTGCCGGCTGCCTGCCAGTGCAGCCGAGGACACAGGCAGACAGATCGATATTGTTTAAAACGGCAGATCCAACGACCTTATCGACTGTATTGTGCCTTCCTACATCTTCACTTTTTACAACCAGTTTTTTATCAGAGAAAAGGACCGAACAGTGAGTTCCTCCGGTCTTCTTCCATGTTTCAGACGTGGTTGCACTCATGATATCAAAAACGTCTTCCTTGCTGACCGTTACGTTATAATCCGACCTTTTCGGTCCCTTTACTTCTGATGCAGAGACGTGAATCTCATTTCCTGACACATACGCATCAGAAATGCCGGAAATGCCAGATGCCAGCCCCTCGCAGACGATGTGACCTGCTCCCAGTTCTTCGAGCTGGCAGGGACTGGCGACCAGATCGGCAAGGAATTCGTCGTTCAGATACAGGCGAAACGTTTCCTCGACGCAGACGTCGCCAGCCGTCTCGGTCAGTTCACCGTTTTCCACAAGGATCGCTGAACACCGGCAGATACTCACTCTGTCTCCTCTCCTACCCATTTTCCGCCAGCCCCGTCCTTGAATAGCTCTTTCTTCCACACAGGCACCCGTTTCTTTAGTTCGTCTATCATATATTCACACGCAGCAAACGCATCTTTCCTGTGCGGAGCGCCGCACACGATGAGCAGTATGTTATCGCTGACCGATAGCGTGCCCGTGCGGTGGATGACGTCAAGAGATCGTATATCAAACCGTTCCAACGCCTCTTTTTCTATCTTCTCGAGTTCCTGCATGGCAAGATCGGTATATGCTTCTATCTCCATGCCAGCGATCCCATCATCCCGCACAATGCCCAGAAACGTGACGATTGCGCCGTCATCCGGGTGCTTCGCATCTTTCAGTATCTTATCGATGTTAAAATCCTCTTCTGTAATCGTAATCATTCAACCACCTGCTACCGGGGGAAATATCGCAATCTCGTCGCCATCCTCAAGCGCGGTCCTGATCCCGTCCAGCGACTGGATATGGCGTCCCCTTTTTAGTATGTTCACATACTCCCTGATCCTGCCGGATTCGTCAAATATCAGATCGTATGCGTCCCGTGATGCGCACAGCACGGATAGCATGCCATCTATGTCACTTCTACTATCCAGTTCGAGATCGAGTTCCTTTCCAAGGACCTCTCCGAACCTTGCGAACGCTTTTACCTTGATTATCATTTTATGAACCTGTGCATATTTAAATCATCCGCATCGTGTCATGCAGAACATATGTGTGGTGGGATGCCGTCCATTCTTATATGCGTTTCTTATATCTGTTTCGCGCGAAAGGGGGCGTTCACGCAATCGCTCTGGCGCCGGTGACCAGTTCGGCGGACACGCCCTCAACCACCGGTTCCGGAAGCGAGATGTTCTCTTCGCCGCTGTCATCGTCGCTATCGATGCTATCCTTACCATCGATGACATATCGTAGATGCACGTCCTCTCCGGGGCGGAGTGACACTTCCCAGAGATAATCGAACCGATCGCCAACTGCCGCCATACGAGGCGACGGTTCTGCACTTTTAATCTCATAAGGAATGAAATCATGCAGTTTAAATGAATGCGCGGTCCCAGTATGATTCTCGATCCGTATCTCAACATTAAGTCCATCCTCGTTCCTTCCGATCAAACGGTCCACAAGGAGATTTCCCATGATCCTTGCAACGACCGGATTGATATTTGGGGGGTCCAGGTCAAGGATATCTGAAACCTTGATCGCAAGCCTTGGAATCACTTTTCTGATGAGATTCTCCTTCTCTTTGCGCTTTGAAAGTGAGTCCCGCCTTCCAAGATATCTCCTCATCTTGCTCGCAATCGCCCGCACCCCGTTTTCGACCTCGTCCAGAATTTCAGGGACGTCAGCGATCGCATTCTTTGATTCGGAGGTGAATGGCACGTTGGTTGACGCGACATGCACCAGAATCGCACATGGTCCGGCAGGGAACCCGCCCGGCTGCGACAATCCGTAGTATTTCCAGTTTATGCGCTCGATGGCGTGCGTGATCGCACATGCGCCCTGCTGGTACAGCAGAGGCACCCGGTTTGCGAACCGCAGGATCTCTACCCTGCCGTCAGCAGGAAGATCGCCGCCATAAGCGATTGCAGCCTCGATGAGGAACGGACTTCCGGTGTACACGGCAGGCGAGCGTTTTACCGTAGCTATAAAGTCGATGGTGTATTCTTTTTCGACTCCCTTGTAAATAAGATCCTCCGAAATCGGCGATAGGCAATCGGTCGGCGGAGACCCGATCTTTACGTGTCTGAAAGCCTTGAGCAGCCGTTCAACCTCCTCGTGCGTGAGTTTTCTCGGATCGGCTGCGGGCTTCAGTTTTGCGTGCGTACATATCTCTTCAGCGGTCACAGCCCCGATTCTGGAGAAGGAATCCTTCAGAAACGCTGATAATCGCTGTTTGTCGGTATATCTCAGCATCTTTGCCAGCGTGCCGAGTTCTATGCCGGCTGGATGAGGTTTAATCTCCTTTGGTTGCTCAGGAAGCAGATCGGTCGCCCGGTTGAATGTAGTATATTCGCCATCAGGATCTACCAGCGTGATTCTTGCATGCGGGTTCACGATTGCGGTGTTTCGCAGGTATTCGAGCACAGACTGGCGCCTTCCCTTCACATAAGCCCCGGCAAGTTCGAGTTCGATTCTGGTGCCGTGCGGAGGATCCCAGTCAACGATCATTTCTTCAAGGATCTCTGGCTCGTTCTTGCTTGTATTGATGATCAATTCGCAGTAATGCGCTGGCTCGCCAGGATCGATCTTCGAGATGATCTTTGTCGGCTTTCCTGTACTGAGCTGACCGTACAGCACTGAAGCACTGATTCCGATGCCCTGCTGCCCCCTGGATTGTTTGATGGTATGGAAACGGGAGCCGTACAGCAATTTTGCAAAGACTTTCGGAATCTGATCCCTGACGATGCCAGGACCGTTGTCCTCGACGACCACAACAAGGTTCGAGCCGGATGGGGACGATTTTATCTCGATGAAGAGATCGGGCAGGATTCCTGCCTCCTCGCACGCATCGAGCGCATTATCCACTGCCTCTTTGATCGTGGTGATCAGCGATCGCTGCAGCGAATCGAATCCGAGCATCTGCTTGTTTTTTTCAAAGAACTCTGCTATGCTGATCGATTTCTGGCTTTCCGCAAGTTTTTCTGCGATGGGTGGTGTCTGTTGCGGCATGTTGCCTCTATCTTTGTTGCTGATCATTTAATTAGGATATGCTCGGGACGGCACAACCCGAACTTTGGTAGCACCTAACTACAAACGTAATCGCTGTGGTAGAGCGGGAGTTGGGAAGTGTGGAAGGATTGATGACTGTTTTGTGGGGCCCGGGGTTGCTGCAGAATATGATGATGCTCCACACCTGGGGCAGGATAGGTTATTCCTGAACTTGGTATGAGCGGAGGTTTATGTGTATCATCTGTGCCGCATCGGAGTGGTTGCGGCAAAAAATCAGAAAAGGCGAATTCCGATGTTATCTTATCTCATTCGCCTTGCTATGTATGCTGCTATGCCTGCGACTGCCAGCAACACGACCCCAAATCCGGGTACGGCATCTTCTTCGGTCGGCTCTCCATCCTCCGCCGTCTCTGCCATCTCTGCCGTCTCTATTAATTCAGGTGTTACAGCCGCGATCACGCCATCCGGAGCCGTCGCCACCGGTGTTGCGGTCGGTTTCAGAGCCGCTATCGCACTGCTTTCAGGGTGGCAGACCGAACAGTCCAGTCCGCGCTGCGTTGGCGGCACCACCGTGATCAGGTGTAGTCCTGTCAGATCATGGCAGTTGCTGCACGGAGGCAAAATCACCTTGCCCTCTGGCATGTGGCAGCCATCGCAGGTTGCCAGATCCGGCAGATGGATCAGGTGCGGAATCACGTCCGGTTTCAACTCCCTCTTCTCTGTGTTGCCTTCGGGTCTGTGGCACATATAGCAGATCGATGTATCGGTCTCTTCGCCATGGAGGTGCACCAGATCGTCATACGCGTGGCAGTCCTGGCACAGGATGGTTACTCCGGCGTGCTGGACCGGCTTCACGATGTCTGGCGCGGTCTTGTGGCAGGCTTCGCATCCGCTGTGCACATCCACAAGATCGCGGTGGCAGTGTGCGCAGACCGTTGTGTCAAGGATCTCTCTGTTGTGGTGTGTATTGATATCACCATGACAGTACGAACAATCCTCGGTCTTCACCTTTGCGATATGCACATCATGAATCGTGCCGCTGTGGCATTGTTCACACTGCGGGATCGCGATCTCCAGTGCCGCTCCGTGACAGGCTTCGCAGGTCACCCGGTTCTGTTTCATCACCTCTTTGTGAAGGGTGTGTGGTGACCCCGGATGGCACTTTGTACAATCGACATCCTTTGCCTCCAGTGCGAGCGTGTCAAACTGCACCTCGGAAAAAGCCATCGGGATGGTTGAAATCAGCAGAATAAGCGTTGAGAGCAATATCAGTGTTCTTCTCATGCATTCACCTCTTAACTTGCAATCGACTTTGGTAGATTGTGATCATAAGGTCTCGCGTCTATGTATATATTGGTTTCCCATGATGGAACCGGTCAATTTAGCGTTGGTGTTCGAATCGAAATCCTGATGTTTTCAGATCTTCAAATCCGTTGCAGGCGACACGAGACCCCGGATCGACAACAACTTCAAAACACGTCCACCCCAACTGGTGTAGAACCTGTTTGTATTAGGATTCCTGTTCAAAACCTAATTTTTTTAGGGTAGATTATTTATATACCTAAATGACATATATGAATTAGGATAACCTAATAGAGGTGATGATTGTGAGATACCTGGTTCAAAGAATCGTGAGATGCACCGCAGCAACCATTGCAGGCAGGAAACCAGCAACGCTGATGAACATCTCCAATGACAACGGCGGACTCCTGGACACATGGGATCGTCACAGGGCAGATATCTTTATCGGATCTGAAATCGATTATTATGAGTTGAAAAGGACAGCTAAAAATGCAATTGTCCTATTCTTCGATCAAAATCGGTTGAACGAACTGTTGAGAGACGAATCAGTGAATAAATTCCTGTCCGAATGCGGATATGAGTCTGGTTCCATCGAGTATGTACTGGACACGCTCAGGCACAGATATGCCACAGGCAGGTGCCCTCCCGAGATCGGGATATTCCTCGGCATTCCGCTGAAGGACGTTAAAGGGTTTATGGGCTTGAATTCCCTCCGGAATACAAAATGCGGAATGTGGCGGATATATGGAGACCCTGAAACATCTGAAGAACGAATGAACGAATACCGCCGTGCAAGGAACATGATAACCAGACGGCTCTTTTCAGGGGAGGATCCTGTCAACCTCATCAGGGAGGGAGGATTTAGGTTTTTCTGAATAAACCTACTTTTATTAGGGAAGGTTATTTGCATACCTAACTACATATCATAATCAGACCTGTAAGGTCAGTAAATCCAAAAAGGAGGTATATAAAATGAAATCATTGAAAGACGTGGAGCCTGAGGCGACGGTGGTTGTTAAGGATATCACCGGTGGTCTTGATATCAAAGAGCACCTCGAGGAGCTCGGCGTGAAGGAAGGAGTCGAACTCGATGTGGTGGCAACCGAGCCGGTGCATGTGCACTGGGGACCGATCTCCTTGGCAGTTGGAGATCAGGAGATGATCATAGCCCGCGGATGGGCTGATAAGATCTATGTGGAGAAGGAGGGAGAAGTACTCCCGCTGCTGAGACTGGAGGAAGGTGACAGAGGAACTGTCAGATCAATCGAAGGTGGGAAGGATTTCGAAGGTTTTCTTTCCGGATATGGTATCGTAAAGGCGAGCGATCTGACATTCCTGCGCCATGTTCCGGATCGTACCGTGGTGTTTGCGGTCGAGGGCGCGGAGATTAAAATGGGCGAAGGTCAGGCATCGAAGGTCTTTGTGATCAAGGATGGGAAATCCATCCAGATCAACTACCTGAAAGAGGGTGAAAAGGCTGAGGTGGAGAAGATCGTTGGTGGAACCCACATCAAAGAGAAGTTTGGGGAGCTCGGACTCAAAGAGGGCTCTGAGATAACCCTGATCAGAAAAGAAACGCCGGCGCCGACTCCCAGAAGAGGCACATACATACTTGCAAAGATGGGGGAGCAGTTGATCACCATCGGTCACGGTCTGGCTGAGAAGGTGCTGGTCGAGTAGATGAACACGAGCCCGGTGATAAATCGGGCTCAAATACCTTTTGGAGGTACGTCGTGTCAGAAAGAAAGATATGGGAATTCAGGAATCAAACGGTATGTACAATCCTTGGACTGGCATTTGATGAAAAGGAACTTGGTGCGATTTTCAAGAAACTGAAACTAAATCAGGACGGAATCGCGGCTTACGAGATGCATGGAAGCCTTGTTCAGGCATGTGGCACCCAGAACAAAACATCCAGACAGCTGGATAAGATACTGAAGGATCGATTTGAAGAATACAGGGGAGATACCAAGCGCATACCCCAGAAGGAGATTTATAGATATATCGAGGATGGAAACGGTATGGATATCCCTCTTCCTGCTCTTGTCTGGTTTGCTGTGCGCAATCAACATGAAGAGATCGACGAGATCGAGGCAGGGGTTTTTGCTGTCACACATATATACGGGCACCGGGCATTGCGATTCTATGATGCGCTCAAAAGAGCACTGCCTGACAGCAGACCAGAATATGTTATGAAAGAACTGAATGATGCTCTGAGATCAAACGAAAAACTCCAGACAAAATGTAACAGATTGGAAAGAAAGAGAGAGCAATTGAAGTCGGAGATTGGATCCATCAAAGAGGATCGATCAAGAATTAATACTGCACTGGAGGAGCAGAAGCAGTTGAACAGACGACTGGCAGGCGATCTCGAGAGAGTTGGTGGCGAAGACGCACTCAATCGGATCGAGGATCTGAAGAAGGAGATCGGTCTTTTGACCGAAGAAGTGACGATATTGACCGATGAATTACTAAAACGGGGTCGAACCGATGATATGGCATCCACTGAATTGGCAGAGATTGATCCGGTTTCAGAATCAGATATTGAAGATAGAAGGGAGAGTCTTGATTTAAGTGGCATAAGAGTGGCTTATGTTGGTGGAGTGGAATCGCTCATGCCGCATTATAAGGAGGCGGTCGAATCCTTTGGTGGCACATTCTGCTACCACTGCGGGCGGTGCATACAGGGAAGAAAGGAGATAGAAAACCTTGTGGATGGAACGGATATAATATTCTGTCCTGTGGATATAAATAGCCACAATGCATGTAGCTATGTCAAGAAGGCATGTAAAATGAGAAATAAGTCCTGCCACTTCCTTCGCAGTTCGAGTCTCAGCATGCTCATCAGGGAACTGGAGAATCGTGCTGAAAAATAGATGTGCCATCCTAACATCGTTGCCCGGCGTTCAGGGGAGCAGGATCCGGGTGAAGACAACTATCATGTCGATTTCCTTGTTCTTCTGCCATTCAATTCCGATTATTAGGTATTTTTTTAAAAACCTAACTTTGTTAGGGTAACTTATTTCCATAGCTAACATCTTACTCTTCTAAAACGAAAAAAGAGGTGTATTATCATGGATTGTGAATGTAACGGGAGATGCGCTCATTGCAGATGCGAGGGAGCCTGGGCGGCAGGCGAAGAGGTTGATGAAGAAGAGTGAAAAACCCAAGCTTCGGACGTGTCTCGCGTACCTGATGGGTGCCAAGCGATCGCATGATCGCATGTATGATGGTCGAGCCGGGCGGTCGGGGTATTGGAATATCCTTATCATGCCGGCGCCTGAGATGAGGCAATGGCCGATGCTGCTTCTGGCTCGCCCTCGTTTCAGAGCGAGCGTTGGTGGGTTACAAAATGAGACCGTGGAAATAGATTTTTTCCACAAAACCTAACTTTTTTAGGATTTTAATCTAAAACCTAATATTAGTAGGGAACATTATTTATATACCTAATCGCCACCGCTTAAATGCCCGGGATACCCGATCCCATGGCGCAACAACAAGAGGGATAAACATGACGAAACAATATAGCGATGCGAATGTTATTTTGCTCGTGGTAATGATCACCTGCGCGGGAATCGCAGGTGCAACGGCACAGTCACCATCGATTGCTTCGGAGTTTGAGAACAAGCTGATCCCGGACGCTCTCGGCGAGGGGCGGCTCCTCTATCCAGGCGGCGTGGCTGTGATGAACAACACAATCGTGGTGAGCGATGGCGGCACCAGTCGGGTGAGCCTCTTTGCGATGGACGGCACCTTTATCGCCCGTTTCGGAAGCGAAGGCGACACGCTCACTGGCGAGATTGAGATGCCAATGGGCATCACCACAGACGGGGAGAAACTCTATCTCGCAGCCAATCCAGAGGTCGCTTCGGTATGGGAAGTGAGTGACGATGGCACAATAGCAAGCCCCCTTCTCGCTGTACCAGCGGATGAGACCGAGATCGGTCCGCAGCGGGTGGCAGTGGATGCGAATGATAACATCTACATCGTGGGCGGACCCACGCACCATAACATGGCGCTGCCGTACAGGCTAATAAAGTACGATGATACTGGGGTCTTGCAGGCTGAGGCAAATGCTTCCACGTTTGTCGCGCCTGGAGGACTGGACGTTTCAGGAACGTCTCTATTCGTTGCTGAGAAAAGTCCAATGGACGAGAAGATCCTGGTCTACAATACGTCAGATCTGACGCCATCTGATGTGGAACTGGAACTTCCTGCAAACACCACGCCCGGAGACGTGGACGTTGTGGGTACCGATCTCTATGTGAGCGTGAGCAGTTTCACTGGTGGCGTTAACGGAGTGATCAAGTACAACGTCTCGTCATTGAGCCCAGCGCCTGCATACACGCAGATCGTTGATACCAGTGCTCTTCTGGGTATGGGCATGAAAGTTGCAGGGATCGATGTGGACGTGGACGGAAATATCTACGTGGCGGCGTCAGCCGCGGCGTGGTCCAGTTCGGGGCAGGTTGTCGTATATAATTCTACGGGTAACCAGACACTATTATTCCCTGATCAGATCGGACTCCTCAACATCTGGGGAATGGATCACGACGAGAGCGGCAAAGTCTACATGCTCCCCATGTCATGGGACGGCTCTCCTTCAGCGATCTGGACTGTGAATATCGATGGCAGTGACCTTCAGGAACTTGTCAATCTGGGCAACACCGGAGGGGCGACCCTCAAACTTGATCACGCAGGTCACATCTGGTACAATCAGCTTGGTCTTGACATGTCCACTTCTGGTCTTACCTCATCAGGAGTCTACGCCCTTGATATGAACGGAAGCGAACTGTACAATCTTGTTACGTACAACACCTCACTAACAATTGATCCTGCGACAGGTGAGAATATCACAGATGGCACACGAAGCTTCCAGATCCCAACAGGCGTTCTTACCAGCACCGAAGACGGTAAGCACTACCTCTATGTTGGTGACAGCAATACATCAGGCTGGTTTGCAGGTGGAAGCGGTCTTGTTACCAAGTTTGAGTACGAGTTCGATTCCGAATGGCAATTTACTGAGGTCTGGGCAGCAGGAACATTCATAGCAACTGAACCAACCCGTGACCTTGCAGCAGACCCACCGGGGAAGGACGAGTTCTCGATGCCGACCGGGATGGCTCTGCATCCGGACGGTGATGTGCTCTATGTGGTGGACGCCTGCTACTGGCGTGTTGCCATGCTCAATCCGGATGATGGAAGCTGGATTGGCGAGTTTGAGGCGCCGCCGCTACCAGAGGGCTACACACGCTACTCTGAATCTCTGGCGCATGTGATGGCAGAGAACTCCGATTATGCTGAAGAGATGCTTTTCCCTATCGATGTCGATGTTGATCCTGACAGCGGGTTTGTCTATGTCTCCTACCACGGCGGCAACGGAGCGAATGTGTACACCAAGACCGGAGAATATGTCGGGCACGTCGGACTCTCTGATATCGACGAGGGCGGCATTATTGCAGCTCTCATGATCGATATCGTGCCAACCGAAGACGAGAAGAGAAAACATGTGGTGTTGGGCGATGCTCACGGCTGGTCGGTTGCTGTGTACGGGGTAACCACGCTCAAAGACCCGTGGGAAGACTTTGGCCCCGATCACTTACCGACCCATATAATCGATATCTCTGGCGAGTACACCTGCACAAACGAGGCATTCTACGCCAATACAGAGGGGAACTTATCCCCTGAGTTCGGTCTCCCTTATCAAGAGGAAGGCGGGAACTGGACTTTTGAGCAGCATGGATCCTTGTTGATTGTGACCGTTGAGGAAGACGGGGGCGTGATGAGATTCATCGGATCCACCGCAGGGGATAACATAATGCTCTCATTCGCCGGTTACTGGGACGTTCCTGAGATGGGGATGCTGCGGTTTGAGACGATCTGGGCCGGAGATGTCCTTTATTGCGGAGACAAGATTGTCATGAACGCCATCATGCGCGGGTATGACGATGATTGCAATCAGGTGCTCAATTGGGCAGGCACCCAGGTACTGAGGCGGGCGGAAACCGGATAAAAGTACGCTCGAGTGAAAGCGTTGGGCAGATGCATGGGCGCTGCATCCTGCATCTGACCCTTGCTTTTTCTTTTTTAGAGAGAAATTCAGGAAACCCACAAGGTGAATTTACGACACTGCTGCGGAGACTCTCTTTCGTATTTCAATTCTAATTATTCGGTATTTTTTAAAAACCTAACTTTTTTAGGGCAACTTATTTCCATACCTAACACCTTACTACTCCAAAACAAGAAAAGGAGGTGTGTTACAGTGGATTGTGAATGTGGTGGAGACTGCGCTCATTGCAGGTGCAAGAAAGCACGGGCTGCAGACGAAGAGGTTGACGAAGAGGAGTAAGAAACCCGCTCGAGGCATATCTTGCGCAAACCCGCGTACATGGTGGGTGACCTTATGGGCGTGGGCGCAGGCGTTCGCAGGATTGCATCTGCGGACGGTGTTGGGCCGGGCGGCCAGGTGCAATATCCAATTGCTACTTCTGGCTCACCCTCGTTTCAAGTGAGTGGGGTTTTGGTGGTGGTGCGAACTTGTAGGGGGGAACTAGGGTTTTTCCATAACACCTAACTTTTATAGGATTTTGATCTAAAACCTAACATTATTAGGGTATATTATTTATGTACCTAACCGCCACCTCTGGAATGCTCGGGACACCATACTCGATGCAACAACACAGGAGGAATGTAGGCATAACGAAACAATATATTAATACGAATGTTATTTTGCTCGTAGTACTGATGCTCACCTGCGTCGGTAGCGCAGGTGCAACAAACTGGCATGTCAATGCCGGTGAGTCGATAACCGACATTGATTCAGACAGCAACCAGACCGAGATCGGCGTCCTCATAATCGCACACGGCAGTTCGAGCGATTCATGGTGCGCACCAGTCCGTGCGACGGTCGAGAACGTGAGCCTGCCGTATCCGGTGGTACTCGGGTTCCTGGAGAAGGTTCCGGGTGAATCAATCGAGGATGCAGTCGATAAACTCAATATATGGAACGTGAGCGAGATTGTCGCTGTCCCGCTCTTTGTCTCGTCGAGCAGCAACCACATCAGCGAGATTGAGTACATTCTCGGACTGGGGGACGCGATCCCTGGTGAGGATGACCTTGTTCAGGTCAACACCACTGCAAACATCACGCTCACCTCAGCAATGGACGATCACTGGATGATCGGGAGCATTCTCGCAGATAATGCCGCAGACCTGAGTGAAGATCCATGTAATGAGACTGCTGT
Organism: Methanosarcinales archaeon; assembly: GCA_030672345.1. GTDB lineage: Archaea > Halobacteriota > Methanosarcinia > Methanosarcinales > Methanogasteraceae > Methanogaster_D. The sequence goes on from DAOVGO010000076.1 coordinate 17,794, forward strand.
ACTCGTTTCGCACGGTATAAGCGACGACGAGGAGATATTTGCAGGATGGAATGAAAGCAGTGCAGCGCTTGCTGAACAGACGCTTCTCAGGTTGAGACACCTCCACAACCTTGATATCAAGGGCGTGCGTTATTCATTCATAAACGTGAACGAGATGCTCCACCCAAATCTTGCAGCAAGAGCAATCGTCGAAGAAATATCGAGCGATTCGACGCCTGTTGTCCTGCCGTGTATCTTAAGTCCGGGATACCACACAAAGAGAAAGATTCCGGCACTGCTCGAGAATCTCACATACGTCTACGATAACGAGACCACGCTTGCAGCGCACCCGAATCTTGCGGAGTGGATCGATATCTCGGTTTACGAGGCGGTATCCGATCTATCATTCTCAGTCTACGACGGCGAGAACGGAGAGATCGTTGACCTGACAATCGAGGAGGCAGTAGCAGGTCACGAGGGTGGCAAACTCTGTCCCTGTGTGGCGGTTGCGTTTAGAGCGTCGCAGTTTGCACTATCTGAGGTCTGGAGCGATGTTGACCAGAGCGATCTCGAAATCACAAGCGCTCATCCGTCTGACGGACACGAGGAAACGTTCCTTTACATCCTGAATAACTCGACAGTAGACTACACGGTTGAGATGCCGGAAGGAACAGACCCGAAGAATCTTTCGATGGAGAACTATGTCTACACCTTCACAAAGAAATCGACAGGAGACTCTGTTACGGTTCGTGTGAAGGATGATGTCTTCCCGGATAAGCTCTTTGAGCTCAGAAAGAAGTGCAAAGCAGGAACTGCAACACCGGGTGAGAAGAAAGCGTTCAAACTGATCAAAGATGAACTCAAGGACGGATTCCTGTATCTGCCGATGGACGAGCTCTTCGATACAGAGGTTACGTACACGCAGTTTGACACAGGAATCATTGTTGTTGCACACGGAAGCCCCAGAGAGACGTGGTGCGCTCCGGTTCGGGCGGCAGCCAGTAACGTTGACCTGCCGTATCCTGTGGAACTCGGGTTTCTCGAGTTCGTGCCCGGCGAGACGATTAACGCCGCTGTCGACAGGCTCGATAACCACGGCGTCGAGGAGATCATCGCTGTCCCGCTCTTTGTCTCATCGCACAGCGATCACATCGCAGAGATCGAGTACGTGCTCGGACTGCGGGACTCGCTTCCGGGCGCACACAGCGTATCCGGAATGGGCGTATTGAGCGACATGAGCACCATGGCAGGCACGATCACGTACGTTGACGGGAAAGAGATCAGGCGGTCGATCGTTCAGAGGGACGGCAGGTACTATATATCGAGAGTGCCCGTTGATGGGGGCAGTGGTGGCGGCTACTCTGCAGCGGGACATCCTGGAGGAGACGAGGAAGAGGAACTCGTGCCGGTTGAGACCGATGCCGCGATCACGCTCACCGGAGCGATCGATGACCACTGGCTCGTCGGGGAGATTCTCGCTGATCGGGTGAGGGCACTTTCCACGAATCCGGCTAACGAGACCACTGTTCTCGTTGCACACGGAGCAGATAACGAGACCGACATCATTGGATGGATCAATGACTCCGAGTCGCTTGCAGAGCAGGTCGATCTCAGGCTGAGGTTCGTAAGCGGCGAAGAACCTGTGCTCGATCTTGCGGATGTGCGTTACTCATTCCTCTTCCACAACGAGACGCTCCATCCCGAGATCAAGACGAGGGCAGTTGTAGGAGACGTATCCGAGACTTCGGGTGCTCTGGTTGTTCCGTTCATGGTAAGTCCGGGCTTCTTCACAGGGACGTTCATCCCGCGGATGGAGCTATCTGGTCTTACATACACCTACGACGGCAAAGCGCTTCTGCCGCACCCGAATATCGCGGACTTAATCGAGATCAAAGCAAGCGAAGAGTTCACCGACCTGGCGTTCCAGGTCCACGACAACGGAAGTATCGTGAACCTGACAATCGAAGGCGCTGCCGCGGGGCACGATGGCGGCAAGCTCTGCCTCTGTGTGGCGGTTGCGTTCAGAGCCTCGCAGTTCGTGTTCTCTGAGGCGTGGGACGGAATTCCTGACCGAAACGATCTTTCTATCGTGAGTGCACACCCGTCTGACGGGCACGAGGCAACGTTCCTCTACATCCTCGGAAATTCGGGCATAGACTACACGGTCGAGATGCCGGAAGGAACAGATCCAAAGAATCTCACGAAGGAGAACTATGTCTACACCTTCACGAGAAAATCGACAGGAGAATCTGTCACGGTTCACGTGAAGGACGGTGTCTTCCCTGATGAGTTATTCGAACTCAGAAAGAAGTGCAAGGCAGGAACCGCAACACCGGATGAGAAGAAAGCATTCAAACTGGTCAAACGGGAACTCAAGGACGAATTCAGGTATCTGCCGATGGATGACCTCTTCGAGACGTCGTCGCCATCGCTTCGCGGCGATGTGAATGGTGATGGCGAGATCACAGTGGCAGATGCTGTGATTGTACTTGAAATGGTCGTCCAGGGCGAATGGAGCGCGGAGGCTGATGTAAACGGTGATGGCGTGGTCACAGCGCTTGATGCGCTCCTGATCCTGCAGGCTGCGGCTGGCGAGATCGAACTGTGACGAACGATACCATGGCGTGTGAGATGCAGAAGACAAGTTTTTGGTTCTTCTTGCATCTCCTGACTTTTTCTTTTCATTGTAATGTCGTTAGGTGACCCTCAGCCATTGATATATGATTATAATTGGGTATTTTCCAAAAAACCTAACTTTATTAGGGTAAATTATTTATAAACCTAACTCTCCACAGAGATACACCTAAAAGGAGGTAAAATCATGATCGATAAGGACAGACATCTAATCACAAGCATACTCTTGCTTGCAGCAATGCTCACCTGCGTCGGTGGCGCGGGTGCAACGGACTGGCATGCCAATGCCGGTGAATCGGTACAGGATGCAATCGACGATGCTGAGGATGGCGACATATACGATGGAACGATCTTCTTCGTTGCAGAGAGCGATTCGTAGAGGGGTACTACCCCTCTTCCTTCTTTTTCTGCTGATCCCGCAAGCATCAGGGATCGGTGTCGGCGCATCGCCCGACAGAATCGATTTTGGCGTGGTGAGCCTGAAAGGTGGAGCGATGCAAGAACTGTATGTGATCAACACCGGTGACGCGGCAGAACGGGTTCTGCTCAATGCAGAAGGAGTTAATCTCATCATAGACCCGCAGGAGTTCGATCTTGCTGCAAAGGAGAGCATGGCTGTGAGCGTCTCGATCGATCATGCAGAAGCTGGCGAGTACAGCGGAAGCGTACTGATCACGGCTCGTCCATCCGGAGACGGCGCGGGTGGGCTTGGTCTTGG
>DAOVGO010000114.1 GCA_030672345.1 Methanosarcinales archaeon
GCCTGGATTCGTGTCTCAGAATCCATCTCCGGGCTCTTGCTCTCACAACCCGTACCCGTCGTCGGCTAGTAGGTACGTTACACCCACTACAACCTGATAGGCCGCAGACCCATCCTTAGGCGCCGGAGCTTTGGATCAAGGCGCATTCCAGCATCCCTGATCTATCCGGTATTATCCCCAGTTTCCCGGGGTTATCCCAGTCCTAAGGGTAGGTTATCCACGTGTTACTGAGCAGTCCGCCAAGGCTTCCGAAGAAGCCTTTAGACTCGCATGGCTTACTCGAACTCCGATAGCAGTAACCTCTGGCAGGATCAACCAGAATTTATAGCACACTTTGTTGGAATTGATAGGATTACACTACCGATCGAATTTGATCGAAATATCAGGACCAATGTCGGACAGAACGATCTTCCGTCCCCATCAAGATACATCGCGGTCAGGGCACCGGACCTCTGCATCATGGAATCCCATGATCAGGACCGACGCCTTTAGACCACGTATAAGGAGGTGATACTATTGCATACGTTACTCCGGTATATAAACCTTTCTAACCCAAGTGCCCGGGGTCGGTCATATATGGCACGAGTGACGCAGATACACCACCCAAATGATCAGCACCCGGAATCCGAAACCTCCGGAAGCAGGAAGAGCCCACCGTTTGTCCTGACCACACGCACCTCGCTTCCGGATTTTTCATGGAGAAATGAGGGTTTTTTCAAGAGAATCGTTTTGTATGTTTCCGGATCGAGGATCTGAACCGCGCCCTCCTCGATCGCCACCAGCACAGTTGTTGTAGCGTCCTTTCGGCTTCCGATTTTCACAGCTGGTGTATCCGTGTCCGCGCCCAATGAAACCCTCTGCCCATCGATCAGATCGGTGCCGTGTATCTGCTTATCCTGATGCGTGACCTCGATCACATGGTCCCGTATGGCTACGATATCGCCGCATACAAACTCAGGAAGCCGCATGGCGCAGGTAATTCTGTATAAGTCCTCGCCGTCTTTCCTGCCGACCAGAGATGGGGATGTGGTGTATGATCCGCCAAGTTCCCTGATGATTGCACGGCAGACCTGCTTGCAGGACGTGGCTGATCCGATATACAGATCAACCCCTTCTTTGAGCTCTTCGACCTTAGAAATGAAGGCAAAACGATCTCCTTTTTCCATAAGTTTCTTAAGCAGATGATCAGCCAGCTCTATGCACCTGTCCACCTCTTTTTCGCTTATGAGGCGGTGATTTGCCCGCAATTGAACAATTCCCGCATAATATCCTCCTGCAATCCTGCTGCATGTATCACATGTCTCGTTCTTGATCCGTATCTCGACATCAGCCGCGGCAGTCACATCGAGTCCGCTTACAACTGCACTCACCGAGACATGCACCAGACACCTCGATCGATCGATCTTTTCTTCGGAAATATCGAGTTTTTCATGCGTTGCGTCAGGGTGCATCCTTATCGATCCGGCTATTTCGTAAAAAAGCATCTCTCTTCGGTCAGTCTCCCGGGTCCACTTCCCGGCAGTGAAATGCGCCCCGCAGACCGGGCATACAAGGATCTTTACGACTGGAGGACACTTGATGAGCGTAATATTACTTAAGAAACATTCTTTGCACCGGTTGTTGTATAATTCGCTGGTCTCTTTGCCGCATTCCGGGCAGAAGAGTGTGCGTGCTGGGCGCGAGGTCATCACTTTTGTATATGGACGGTGGTACCATAAACCCTTATCCACGTACCGGCTAAATAATCGATCATACAATGGCAACCGAAGACGACATCCAGCGCATAGAGGACGAGATCAGGAAAACCCCGTACAATAAGGCGACGTCCCACCATATCGGGAGGCTCAAGGCGAAGCTCGCCAGATACCGGGATGAGATACAGAAGCGAATAGCATCGAAATCGGGCGGCGAGGGATACAGCATAAAGAAATCGGGGAACGCCACCGTCGTGATGGTTGGGTTTCCATCGGTCGGAAAATCGACGCTATTAAACGCTCTTACCGGCGCCAACGCGGAGGTGGCTGCTTATGAGTTCACCACGCTCGATGTGATTCCTGGCACGCTCGAATATCGCGGGGCACGCATACAGTTTCTCGATGTTCCCGGACTCATCAAGGGCGCATCGGTCGGACGCGGGCGCGGTAGAGAGGTGATCTCGGTGATACGGAATGCTGACATGGTCCTGATCATCGTGGATGTGTTCCAGCCACACCAGTATGATGTGCTCTTAAAGGAGCTGTATGACGCGGGCGTCCGGATCAATACCGAGCCTCCAAACGTTGTTATCCACAAGGACATCAAAGACGGCATCAGAGTGAACAGCACTGTTGATATCGAGCTTGATAAAAAAACAATCCAGTCTGTGCTGTCAGAATATAAGATACACAATGCAAACGTGATCATACGGCAAAATATAACCGTGGACGAATTCATCGATGTTATCACCGGAAATTGCAGGTACGTTGCTGCCATAACCGTCCTGAACAAGATCGATCTGGCTGATCCGCAGGTACTGGCAGAGTGTAGAACACGGTTTCCTGATGCGGTTGCGATCTCGGCGGATGAAGACACGAATCTCGAGGAATTGAGGGAGCGGATATATACCGAACTCGGGTTCATGCGCATCTACCTGAAGCCGCAGGGACAGCCCCCTGATATGGACGAGCCGATGATCCTGAAGAGTGATGCGCGTGTTTTTGATGTCTGCTCTGCCATCCACCGTGACTTCGTGAGAAAATTTCGGTATGCGCAGGTCTGGGGCAAGTCAGCAAAACATGCAGGGCAGCACGTGGGTTTGTCGCACATCCTCCATGATGGAGATGTGGTTAGCGTGCTTGTGCGGAAGTGAGTGAAAAACCATGTTTCGGGATCATGTATTTTCAGCATCTGTATAACATCGATCTTCACCGGGTGGAGCGTTGCGGCATCCATTATGCAACGCCGGACGGACGGGCGGTCCCGTTCTGCAGTTACATACACAATCTCCGGGGAAGGTGTTGAGCGCAGGTTCTCGGTGCATCTGGCTGAATGGGAACGATCACATGTCAATCGGTGATTTTATAGGTCTCTGTTTGTGGTTTGGAGAGACCGGGAAGTGGTTATGAAATACATAAAAATTCATAATACTATTTCATATAAAATGTAAACTTTTCCTAACCAAAAGCTTTATCGTTTGGTAAAGATTGTTAACAACACATATCTCGGAGGTGGCGTAAATGGAAACATTACGAATCGGGATGTTCTCATGGGAGAGTCTACACTCTGTTACTGTAGGCGGTATCTCCCCCCATGTAACTGAACTTGCAGAGACGCTCTCAGCAATTGGGCACGAAGTACACGTCTTTACGCAGAGCGGATGGATGCGCGACTACGATCTAATAAACGGAGTGCATTACCAGCGGTACAGCTACAATCACTCAGGCGGAATCATCCACCAGATGGACCAGATGTGCAACGCAATGTATGACCGATTCGGAGCCGTCGAGAAACAGGTAGGCGTTTTCGACGTCCTCCATGGACATGACTGGCATCCTGTGAATGCGCTGACCCGGATCAAGCATGACTATGGCAGGCAGTTTGTCGTCACCGGAATAATAGGAATTACTGCGTTTGCCGCGCCCGGCATGGATGGCGGCTCAGGAAGCACAACAGGTGTAGACGATTATACAACGGGGCACCCGCGATTAAACCCATGACATGCACTGATCACGACATCGACAGCCACATAATCGATTGTGGCAAGCCGGATGTTAGTGCCAATTACGATCTGGCAGCGCTCTTTATGCGCACGTTCAATAATTCATGGCGAATCAAATGACCCTCGGTTCGCGACGCCCGTCACATAACCACCATACTAACAAGTTCAAACAATCTCAAGCACCCGAATATGTGTTCGAGAATATGTCCCAAAAAAGCAGCCGCAACCAAAACACCCCCTGACATGATGCATTCACGCCTGACTTTCAGGCAGGATTTGACTGCGCAGATCGCACATACTCAATCGCCCAATCGAAGTGTCTCTTCGTGATCTCAACGCTGCCTGCGAGTGCCATCACATCAGCATCAGCGCCTCTGCCCGCCCCTGACATCACCTCGCGCAACGCAAGCATGGCAGCCTCCCTGCATACCGCATGGATGTCGGCGCCTGAGTACCCTTCGGTCGCATCGGCGAGCGATGATGCTGACACGTCGTCAGAGAGCGGCTTACCTTCGAGATGGATCCCAAAAATCCTCAATCGCGCCTCCTTATCAGGCATCGGTATGTGGATGAGACGGTCGATCCTTCCTGCCCTGATCAGTGCCGGATCGATCAGGTCGATGCGGTTGGTAGCAGCGATCACGACCACATCGCGCAGTTCCTCGAGCCCGTCCAGTTCTGTCAGGATCTGTGAGACGACCCGTTCGGTCACAAAGGAGTCTGCGCTGCTCCCTCTTGCAGGCACGATCGAATCAACCTCGTCAAAGAAGATAATCGCAGGAGAAGCCTGCCTTGCCTTGCGGAATATCTCTCTGACAGCCTTTTCTGATTCGCCGACGTATTTGCTCAGCAGTTCAGGACCCTTGATGCTTATGAAATTCGCAGAACTCTCGGTAGCAACCGCTTTTGCGATCAGGGTCTTTCCTGTGCCTGTCGGACCATAGATCAGCACCCCTGTGGGCGGAGTTGTGCCGATAGCCTCAAATATCCCGGGATAACGCAGGGGCCACTCCACAATCTCGATTAATTCCTGTTTCTGTGCCTCAAGCCCACCGATATCGTCCCATCTGACTTTTGGCACCTCAACGAACACCTCTCGCATTGCAGAAGGCTCTATATGCCTCATCGCCTCATAAAAGTCGTTCTTTGTTACAATCAGTTGATCAAGTGACTCGGGTGGAATATCCTCTTCGAGATCGATCTCCTTCATGATCCTGCGCAGCGCATGCATAGCCGCTTCCTTGCAGAGCGATGCGGTGTCAGCACCGACAAAGCCGTGCGTGATCTCGGCAAGGTCCTCAAGACCCTTTCCTTGCATCTCATCATCAAGCGGCATCCCTCTCGTGTGTACCTGCAATATCTCGAACCTGCCGTTTCGGTCAGGGACCCCGATGTCGATCTCGCGATCGAACCTGCCGCCCCGCCGTAGCGCAAGATCGATATCGTTCGGGCGGTTGGTAGCCGCGATCACCACAACCTCGCCTCGCGACTGCAAGCCGTCCATCAGTGACAGCAACTGTGCCACAACCCTGCGTTCGGTCTCCCCTGCAACTTCACCGCGCTTTGGGGCGATCGAATCGATCTCATCGATGAAAATAATACTCGGGGCGTCTTTTTCCGCATCTTCAAAGATTTCTCGAAGATGTTTCTCGCTTTCACCGTAATACTTGCTCACAATCTCAGGACCGCTGATCGATATGAAATTTGACGACGTCTCGCTTGCAACCGCTTTTGCAATCATTGTTTTTCCGGTTCCGGGTGGTCCATACAGCAGCACGCCCCTTGGAGGCGCGATGCCCAGTTTCCGGAACAGTTCGGGATGGCGGAGCGGGAGTTCGATCATCTCGCGGATGAGGCTGATCTCACGGCTCAAACCGCCGATGTCCTCGTACGTGATCTGCGTGGTGTGCGCCTCATCTGTGATCGGGCGTTCCTTGAGTACGATTCTCGTGTTTCTGGCTACAAGAACCACGCCCTGTGGATTGGTCGCTGTGACCACGAACGTGATTGGGTTGTCCACGGTCTCGACCCTGAGATGCTGCCCCTTCGTGATCGGTCTGCCTTCGAGATACCGTGCCAGGTAGCGTATTCCACCGACCAGCTTGATAGCCTGTGTTGGTGCGATCACGACTCTGGTCGCAGTCTTTGCCATGACCTTGCGCACCCTGACCCGGTCATCGATCCCGGCATGGGCATTGCCCCTTGTGCTCCCATCGATCCGTATCAGGTCCTCTCCCGTATCACCAGGATATCCGGGCAGCGCAGTGGCGTACGCCTTCTCGCTGCCAGCAATCTCGATCACATCTCCAGCAGGTATGCCAAGCATGTCCATAAAATCCCGGTCGATGCGTGCGATATCCTTGCCAACATCTCTGTGGTATGCCTCTGCCACACGGAGCGTGACTTCCTGTGCGCCATCATTCATGCACTGCACATCTGTATCAGGTCTTATTTGTATTACTTTCGGAGACCCTGGGGGTTGTCAACTTGAGCGTTGGTGCTCGAATACTATACTATAGAAAAGCTGGTCCCAAAATCTTTCAGAAAATCAGAATCGAGCACATCAGCGTTTGTGGCTTCATATAGGCGCTCGCAACCACTGTTACGCAACCACGAAACGCGAGACCGGGCTTATCTTCTGTGTTCAGGGATCGGGTACCGGAGTTTCCCTGCCGCTATGGCTGATGTACTCGCCTTCGGCACAAGCTTTGCGCATTGTTGCGAACCGCATCGGTCACAACTCGATCGTGCCACCCAGCCAGCCTTGCAGGATCATGATCGCCAACCTTTTTTCCAAAAAGGTTGATCAAAAACATCCTACCTCCGGTAGGATTACGAGGTGACGCGGTGGTCGCCACTGATGTCAGCGGCGGCGAGTGTTGCGGGGTCGCGCGGGCGGCTGCCGGCTGCGATCTGGAGTGCGATCGCGGCGTCGGCGGGGGTGATGTTGCCGACAGAGTTGAGGTCGCTTGGTCGCCGTTGAGGTCATCTTTCTGCGGCGGAGCTTTTCTCATGCGAGAAATTATATTTCCGATAGTCATAGAATTTATATTCAAATCCGCCTACCGTGTCGAGCGTTTTTTCAAAAATAAAATTCATTGGAGGCTTAAACCAATATTCATGTGTGATAATCTTGTTTGTTTGTTGTATTATCATTATATCTACGTCATAACTGTAAAATATAATTCCTGACACTTTTGGATTTTCACCAACAAATTCCATTGCATTCTCAATATATTCTTCTCTGCATGGGAGTGCTCCAACATTGACTAAAAATATAGCATATCCATTAGTTTCGTCAAAATCAGACAGTTTCTTATCTATTTTATCTCTCAAATTACTAACATCTGAAGTATCGACATCTGGAACATACACTTCTACATATGCTCGTTTGCCATCGCCGTGCACAAATAGATCAAAATCCCCATCACCCACCTTCGGCTCAAATTCATGAAACCATGATTTCGATTTGAAAGCCACTGCAATACGCAACTCTTCCAAGGTGCTGTAGAACTCTCGATGATCGCCCTTGCATTTTACAATTTTTCTTCTTATTGTTTTAATTTCAGATGAATCTGGATTGAGTTCTTCTACAAAATTAAGACAATTTAAAATCAGAACATGGTCATTGATAAGATTTCCTTTTTCGAGTCGATCCCACAGACTCTGTGCAGGTTTATCGATTAACTCGTCCAAAGTTACCATATCATCGATAAACTTCATGAGAGGGTGACTCTCATCTTTTTTTATTTCACTAAAGTTATTCCCAAGCAACAATTTTATTACTTTCTTTCTTGACGGTCTTCTACCCATATCTCACACCCCAATTCTCAAATTATTCTATTGTTGCTCCCCCTGCAGAGCATCACTATAAATGAGCACATCAGCGTTTGTGGCTTCCCATGGGCTCTCGCACCACAGTACACACCACAAACGCGGGCGGGCTTATCTTCTGTGTTCGGGATGGGTACAGGAGTTTCCCCGCCGCTATGGCCGATGTACTCTTTATCACCATATATACATGCGACCCAGATATCGCCTGAATCGAGCCAGCCGAAGCCGACTCATACAATCCAGTTGATCTACTTAAGCAAGACAATCTGGTACGGACGTTAGTAGCCGCGGACTGAACACCTCGTTGCCTTGGTGCGTACATCCCGACTCTATCAAACTCGTCTTCTACGAGTGTCCTTAAAGAAGTCTCTTTTCAGGTTTGGTTTCGGGCTTAGATGCTTTCAGCCCTTATCCATTGGTGCGTGGCTGCTCGGCAGTGCCTTGTCAGACAACCGATCGACTAGAGGCACCGTTGCTCTGTTCCTCTCGTACTAAAAGCA
>DAOVGO010000180.1 GCA_030672345.1 Methanosarcinales archaeon
CTTCGTGGAAATTTCTCTTTTGCTGAGTTGTAAACTTTTTTAGCATCCCTCCCATGAGCTACGATATTATCTTCTATGATGGCGATGTATTCGCCCTCGTAGTTAGCCATTATATCTACGAGGTTGGTTCTGAAATACTCAAAAGCGTCTTTCATGATGTTGGGATGGTTGACCGAGTTTAAAGGCTTTTTGGCATCTGGCAGACTTTCGGGTACATGGTTCACCTCGTATGTTCCTGACTGAGTGGACAATAGCAAAACGATCTTTTCCATCATGAAAAATCAAGAAATGCCTTTCGGGCAGGAGAATGGTTCTTGAATGCGGGGTACCAGCGGTATTTGATCGAAATATGCAGCAGCCGATGGGCGTTGTTCCAACACCAGTTGAGTTGGCGAGTCCGACCTTTGATATATTTAAATATTATAAACTTTAAAATTATCTTAAAATCTCCGAGATCAAAGCGTTCAGGGGTGGTGTCGGATGCGCTGGAATGGATCAGCGATAATGGGTGGGATATGGCGAGATCGGCGTGGAGATTACGTGCGGGGGGCAGATCGTCCGTACCGGCAATTACAACGCTTGCGATGACAGCGGTGTCGCTGTGATCCCGAAGGAAAGAGCTTATGAGATCGCAAGGCGTGCAAAAGAGGTCTACAAGACCAAAGATCAGGATAAGGGATGAGATAGAGCGCGGGAAGTCTCTTTCGGAGGTTTTGAAGCTGGAGATAGTGGGAGAAGAAATCGTAGCATCACGACTACGTAACAGTCTCCATCTCACCGACATCGACCAGTTCTGAGAACGCGTGGGTGTGGATCGGTATGCCCTGCTCCTGCACCGCCGCCATCGGATTCGTCCCGCCGATCGCAACGATGCCGATGTGGTCGCGCTCGATCGGGACGCCGAGCACATCGGTGTTTGGCTCGCTCACCCAGAGGATGCTGTCAAAGTTAGCCGACTTTAACGTGTCGAGCACGCCCTCGACCCGTTCCCGTGCATGCATGGGCGCAATCCGCATGTTTGCAAGAATCTTCCCGGACCCTGTTGCGATAACGTCGGTTACCGATGTCAGGTCCTGCGACATGAGCACGTCGATCGGATCGATCGTGGTGCTCTCGTAAGTCAAAATGTCGGTAAACCGCACAGGAACACCGTTCTTGATCTGTACGATACCTCCGAATACGGGTCGCACCGGAATCCCGCTCTTGAGCAGGACGCCATCGATCGTGATGCTGCATGGCGTCACGATCGCGCATTCGTGCTCGCCAAAGGCGATCTGCCCGAACGTTGACTGATCTTTGATCACTTTGATGTACGATCCGACTGCAAGTCCGCTCTGCATCACTCTCCTGAAGATGAACAGCACGTCATCGAGGTCAGCCTCCTTTAGGATGGAAACATTGGCTGCGATCAAGCCTTTCTGCAGAGCAGGATCAAAGGTCACCTGATACATCATATTCTCGATTCTCGATATCGCGAAGATGATTGGCAGGTTTGTGGACCGACTTGTAGACTGGCTTGTGGACCAGATTGTGGCTCGGTTTGCCGGAGTCATAGTCTGCCTGACCTCAGATAGCCATCCTCTTTCATGCATTTGATCAGATCGATCACCGAATAGGCTGCTCTTGTGATGCCCATGCTCTCGGCAGCGGCATCGGTCCCGACGAGGTACAGATTCTTCAGGGGGGTTCGAACGTCGGGGATATAGCCGTTGATGCTCACAGCAGCCTTCTCGGGGGTTGTAACCTGATAATGAGTCATCTCGATGTATTTTTCGATGTCGGGGAAGACCTGATGTATGGTCTCCCATGCCCGCTCTTTCTCGCGCTTCACAGAATCCTTCACAACAAACATGAATCCGACGAGTTGCTTACCTTTCGGAGCAATCGTGGATGAATAATTGCTTATCGGCATCGCCCAGTACGCTTTTTCCTGAAACCAGACCTCAGAACCGGTATAATCGAACTCTTTCAGCTGTTGCGAGAGTCCGAGCCAGATGCACATACTTCTTGCCTGATCGATCCGTCCGAGGTCATGCAGATACTCGGCTGGGAGATCATCGAGGAGCACTGGAAGATCCTTTGCAAACCCTGAATGGATAACGATCTCTGTGTCATAAGACTCGTCATCCGTGGATACGCCGCATACTCTCCCATCATCTGTCAGAATGCGGTCAACGCGCGTATCTGTCCTGATCTCGACGTTATCAGGGAGCGAATGCAGCACAGAGTTAAGTATCGCTTTAAGACCGCCTCTCGGATATGCCTGTGCATAAGTTGCTTTATTGGTGATCAGCCTGCGGATACCGGTTATATTTGTTATCTGCTCTGCCAGAAGGTCTGCTATTGGCTGATCCTCTGTTTCATACATCGCGCTGTCCCGCACAAAGCTGCTGCCGTAGAGAACGCGGTAAACGGATGTCTCCTTCATCGATTTCCCTGAAAGAAAATATGCGATCGTGTCGACAAAATCGTAGGTCTTTTTGGACAGATGGCGCGGCAAGCAGGAATATACGGACGTCTTTGATGTGTCGATGCCGAAGGTAGATAGGGTCAGTGCTTTTGTCAGTGCCTGGGACAGCATCAGGCGATCTTTTCGCGGGAGCACGTCAAACGTCACGAACTCGCGCAGGTTCGACGGGATCGGGCGGATGCCCTCAGGTGTACGGACATAATAGGTGCCGTAATCAACGAACGCCGGGATGTAATCAAAATACTCATCCATCAACATGCGAAGCGGACCTTTGTGCAGATGAGTGATTGCATGAGGTCCTGTATCAACCCAAAAACCATCGACACAGTAACTGTTGCAATTTCCACCAACGTACCCGCTCCTTTCGAGAACCAGCACATTCTTCCCATGCTTTCCAAGTGCAAGCGCCGATAACAGCCCGCTTATGCCGGCTCCGACTATGATTGCATCATACATCTGAAATACCTTTCTGCGCCCTGATATACAGTTCGCCGAACAACTCTGGCTGCTCCAGCCATATCTGCTTTCTGGTCGCCATGAACAGCAGCGATACGTAGGCAACGATCATGTCGCCACCCTGATTGAGCAACTCACTCAATGTCACAACGTCGCTATGTTTGAATTTTTCGTGCAAAATCGTCTGCATCTCCACGATCTCCTGCTCAATATTCTCCTCGTGCGCAATTTTAAGAACATCTTCGGTCGTGATCGCCGGTTTCTCTTCATCCCCTTTCTTTCGCACTTTTCTCTGCAATTCGACCTTTTCAGCCTTCTTTAGCTCTAAAATCAGTTCGTCGAGCGTCACCGGTCGTTTTGATCGCCTGCGTATCCGTGGCTCTGGTATCGGGTACTCCTCGACATCAAAATGATCGAACTCCTCTGTTTCTTCTTCTGTTTTCTCTTCCTCCTCTATTGCAGCGTTAGCCTTCATCCGGAGGAGGATTGCAGCGTAATGGAGTGTCCGTCCGAAATAACTGATATCAAAATGCTGTTTCTCGAGTTGCTGGAGAAATTTGTCTGTAACCTCGATGATATCGATATTCCACGGGTCGATCTCATGATCCTTTGCAAGGCGCACCAGAATCTCAACCGGATCGTCAGACGGCGTCTCAGGCATTGGTGATATATCTGGAGGATGTGGATGTAAATGTTGATGTTGCGATAGGGTGCAATCGCGGTGTCTGCATGAGTAAGGATGTCATCGGAGTTGAGGTTGCCTTTCTGCAATGTTTCGCTCAAACGGGCTGTAATCCCATCACATAGTTCTGGTGCTATTTTGTTTTACTGGCATTTCACCACTTCCAGCGTTTTCACGAACTCTTCTGGCGATGTGAAGTTGATTTTGTCTTTGATCCGCTCCTGTGCCAGTTTTCTATTCGCTGTGACAAAATACTCTGCATCCGAGACGATATACGCACAAACATGCAACACATCATCACAATCGTCCATCGTACTCCGATACTCTCTTTCAAGTGATCGATAGGATACCGCATACACCAGTTCAAGTTTCGGTATTTTATGCATGAGGTGATATACATCATCAGCCGCAAGCCGCCCCTTTCTATTCTTGAACCAGTTGACAACTTCTTCGATTGTGTATTCAGAAATAACAGGTATGAATTTGATGCCCGCGCATTCAAGTATTGTTGCACTCTCGCTCACAGGATCAGTGATGCCGAATATGAAGATGTTCGTATCAAGATACGCTTTCATCGGTCGTCACGTCTCGCGGCGGGTTCTTTTGCGTATCTGGCGTATTTCTTCAAGTATACTCCCCTTTTCTTCTTCAGTAAGTGGAGTTTCCGAACCGTATTTTCTCTGGGCATTCCACAATGATTCTTCGTATATCAAATGCCTTACTGCCAACTTAACTGCCTCGACTCGATCTGGTAGCTTGTTTGATCCTATGAAGTTGTCAAGCATTGATAAATCTGAATCAGTGAGCGTAACTGTGAGTGAAGTCATATCTCAATATCTGGCATCCGGATATTAAATATTTTTCTTTCAGAAACCAAAAAAATCAGGTAAATCATTCTTTTCGGCATCCGTTATCTCATTGTCCAGCCATAAACCGCTGTCTTTGAACGATCATGCGACAGAACCCGACCACAACGTACTTTAGCAGACACGGATAAAGATGAATTCGGAAGCACGAGGCATCAGAATGAAGATCAAAGGCGGCTACACAAAGAAGATACTGAAGATCGACCTGTCCCGGAAAAAATCGGTCGTAACCGAGGTCGATGACGACTTTGCGCTGAAATACATCGGCGGAAGAGGCTGGGGTGCAAAGATCGTCTGGGACAACCTGCTGAAGCACCCTGATCTCAAACCGCTCGGTCCCGAGAACGTCGTGGTGATCGCGCCAGGTCCGCTCTCAGGCTTGTACCTTCCTGCATCAGGCAAGAACTCCTTTGTATCGATATCGCCGCTTACGGGCATATACGGCGACAGCAGCATGGGCGGGCTCTTCGGGGTGGAACTACGGCAGGCAGGATACGACGCGCTGGTAATCACAGGAAGGGCTGCTGCGCCTTCAGTCATCTGCATCGATGACGGCGACATCGAGATCAGGAGCGCGTCCGCTTACATGGGAAAGACGTCTACCGACACCGAACGTGCAGTAAAGGAGGATCTCGGCGACATCGAGATCAGGGTCGCTGCGATCGGACCGGCTGGAGAGAATCTGGTCAAGTTCGCGTGTGTCAACACCGAGTGGAGCCGGAATGCAGGGCGCACAGGCATGGGAACGATCTTTGGGTCAAAGAACCTCAAAGCCATCGCGATTCGAGGCTCCCGCGACCTCCCTGTCCATGATATGGACGGGCTCATCGCCGCAAGCGACAGGGCATTCGATTATCTGAAGAACCATGATCTCTTCGAGTTGTGGCAGCAGCAGGGCTTGATGTCGGTCATCGATTACATGAATACAGCCGGTGTGATGCCGACCCACAACTTTAATGACGCTCATTTCGAGCTTGCAGACCGCATCAACGGCGATACGATGCTTAATTACAAGATCGGGGACACCGCCTGTTTCTGCTGCCCGATGTCATGCGGGAACATCTGCCTGGCAAAGGACGGGAAGTATGCAGGGACCGTGACCGAGGGTCCCGAATACGAGACCGCATGTATGTTCGGCTCGAATGTCGGCGTATCCGACTTTGCTGCGATCATGCGTGCGAATATGCGGTGTGATGAACTCGGTCTCGACACCATCTCCACAGGCAATCTGATCGCTGTCCTGATCGATGGATACGAACAGGGCATTCTCAAGCGCGATGATCTGGATGGGATGACGCTGAAGTGGGGGGACGCTGATTCGGTTCTTGCGATGGTTGAGAAGATCGCATATCGCGAGGGCATCGGAGATGTTGTGGCGGAAGGTACGTATGGATTGATAAAACGTTTCCCTGCACTCAAGCGTCTTATTTCTCACACAAAAGGACTTGAGATGACCGCTTACGACGCAAGGATCGGTGTTGCTATGGCGCTTGGGTATGCAACCTCTGATATCGGCGCACACCACACGCGGGCATGGCCTCTTGCAAAGGAGATCGAACTCGGGAGCAACTGGACGCTTGCGCAGCGCGTCGATCTCGTGATCTATCACCAGACCGTGCGCCCGCTATTCGACTGCCTTGGTGTATGCAGACTCCCCTGGATCGAACTCGGGCTCGATGAGCATCTCTATGCAGAGATGTTTGCTGCGGCAACGGGCGTGCCTTTCACGCTCGATGACCTCTTCGAGCGATCAAGACACATCTATGATCTGACACGGCTGATCAACATAAAGCGCGGAGCCAGCAAAAAAGACGATTATCTGCCTGACCGTGTCTTTGATACTTCGATCAAGACCGGAGCACACGCAGGAGAGTCGCTTGACCGTGAATATTTCGAAAGTGCGCTTATGATGTATTATGAGAAGCGAGGATGGGACGAGAACGGGGTTCCGGTGGATATGGTGGAAATCGGTGAGGCGGTCGGGTAAACTCCGTCCGGACGCTCGTGAGGTGGGATTGTCTTCTGCTTTGTGCGATGACTGCCGCAAAACAGATCGAAAGAATTATGTGCATGAAACATTAACTCAACAAGAATGGTGGTGCACAGAATGAAAAAATGGCAACGCGATCGCGGACTTGCTGCAAGGATGTTTCTAACCATGTTTCTGCTCGGCGTGGTTTATATTACATTCATAGCAGTATTAGCGTACGTAGGATTTGGCGTTGTCCCAATCATGCTCTTTGCAGGCATCATGCTCTTTGCACAGTACTATTTCTCGGACAAAATGGTTCTGATGAGCACAGGTGCCCGCGTTGTGAGCGAAAGCGAAGCACCGCAGTTGCATGGCATCGTATCAAGATTATGCATCGAAGCGGACCTGCCAAAGCCGAGGGTTGCCATCGTTGAAAGCAGCGTCCCAAACGCGTTTGCAACAGGACGCAGCCCGAAGAGGGCAGTGGTGGCAGTTACAACCTCGCTTATGCAGAAGCTCAACCAGAATGAGCTGACAGCAGTGCTTGCACACGAACTGACGCATGTAAAGAACCGGGACGTGATGGTGCTCACCATCGCAAGCTTCTTCTCGACGATAGCGTTCTTTCTGGTCAGATATCTGATACTCTTCGGCGGAGGAAACCGGCGTGAGGGCGGTCAGATCATGCTTGCGTGGATCGCCTCGATCGCCGTGTGGATCGTCAGTTCTCTCCTGATACGGGCACTCTCACGGTACCGGGAGTTCGCTGCCGATCGCGGGGCAGCCGTGATCACAGGTCACCCGTCCCATCTTGTCAGTGCGCTGCAGAAGATCAGCGGCGCGATGGGCAGAATACCGACCGAGGACCTGCGAAAAGCCGAGGGAATGAACGCATTCTACATCATACCAGCGATATCCGGAAGTTCGATCATGGCACTCTTCTCCACGCACCCGTCGCTTGAAAAGAGAGTTGCAGCGCTCGAAAAGATATCCAGACAGATGGAAATCGCATGAAATTTCTGGATTCACTCTTTGGAAGGACAAAACTCAGGAAACCGAAAGTGGACTCGCTGTTTTCACTTTCGACCGCATATCTGGCGATGGAGGTGATGGGTTTCGCGCCGGCTGGAAAGTCCGGGATATGTTTCAAGCCGGTTGAATCATCGCGGTTCTCTGAACTGGAAAATGATCTTAAGGAGCTGCTGCGGCTCAGTGCCTCTGAATCAGGAACTGCCTGCCAGTTCCAGATGGACGAATACAATTATGCATGGATCATTCTGAGCGATGACGATTTCGAGGATCTCATCACCACCACACACCTGATAAGTGAGACTGTTATCGAACACGACTTTGAAGAGCGGCTTCTCTGCTCGATTTTTGCTTTCAAAGGCGTGTATTTGATATATAGTTATAAGGAAGGCACTTTTTACCCATTTGCCCCATTGAAGGGACGAAAAAGGGAAAGAGACAACAATCTCGAATTCAAAATACGATCAACGATGGAAAATGAACTCCCCATCGAAAAAGAGATGGAAAAATGGTATCCTCTCTGGGGAATTCCGTTTTAGGTTTTAGGCGTAATTGGGCTTTGGTCCGGGTTTTGTCGCAGGGGGCTGATTGACTTTAGAACCCGTGCGTGCTTTGGTTAAGCACCCCAAGCCATCTATTAACCGTTCCCGTTTGATATTCGGATCACACCCTTGATTAAAATATATTATATAATGTTAACATATCCGGATGTATCCCTAATCGTATTCGAGCACCTCCTTCATCAATCTGTGTGCATTCTCTCCAAATATCTTTGCCCGATCAGCTTGGGTGCGCAAAAGCGGTTTGCTTGCCCGGGGATTGACATCTCTGATCAGCTGGAGTATCCTTTCGCGAACTTCATGCGATCTACCCGATCCCGAGCAGCGATGTCACGGTCGACTTGCAGACCACCGCGCTGATCGCACCGATCCAAACCATCAACACGAAATGCGTGGTCCCGTTCAGCAGATTGCCGCCATCCACGAGCCTGATCATTATTGCGGAGAGCAGTGAATGTGATATTATGATAATTGTTATCAACGTGTACAGCGCACCGATGTTGATATCAGTGTACAGGATCATGCCTACCGACATACCAGGCGGCATCTCCACGCTCTGGAACATACCCTGCATCAGTTCAACCACGCCAAGTGAGATATAGAGCGTAAAACCGATGCCTGCGGTGAGCCCATAGAAGACGCCGACCATGGTCGATGCAGACTGGTACCTGAGTTTCCTGAGCAGGATGATGCGGTGGATATTGGCCGCAATCATATCACCAACGACCTCCGCCTTCGCGCCAAGGTGGGTGGATTCGACAAACATCGCACTGAACCGGTGGATCAAGTTGCTCCCGGTCTCGACCGCAAAGAAGTCCCACGATGTGAGTTTGTCGATCCGTGCTACCAATCTGCTGTACAGATGGTTGATGTCTGCGGTGAGCGGACCAAAATCGTGTGCGCGTAAACTCTTGAGTGCTTCGATGACCATCCCGCCCCTTGCACCGGCAGAACTTCCGAGCGATCTGATAAATGATGGGTAGTTGTTGTCCTTCCGCTTGATCCGTGCTTCCTCTTTGCTTGCGATGCGTCCGGTATACAAAAGCGGTGTGAGCACCATTGCAGCCTTGATCACCTCTGGCGCGGTTATGAATCTGACGAGCAGAATGACAACCAGACATCCTGCAAGCGAGATGGTCACCGATCGCTTCAGGTTGCGTTTAGCCACGCTCTCAATATCGAGTTGCTGCCATATCTTGTCCTTTGGCACCTTTGACCTGATGAAGAAGATGACTGCAATATCGGTCATCACGAATGCAAAGACCGATATCATCATCAGGTTCGTGGCGTTCATGCCGGTGATGATCGGCATGATCGCTGAAAACGACGCCAGAAAGATGAGAGACATAATCAGGGACACGAACATCTCCTTTACGATGTCAACGGTCGTGAGCGCGCCGCGATACATCGTGTCATAGTCATCCATCACGACGTCCTGCTCAGCTTCCAAAAACCGCTCGATCGGCTCTCCTGACTGCACCGCATGTGCCAGTCTGTCAAGAAAATCCGCGAATATGATCGATGGGGTTCGCACGGCAACGAACCTACATGCGTCCGCAAGGCTCAGGTTCCATGTATCCATGAGCAAAAATATCTTCTGAGACTCCTCTCTGAGCAGGTGGTAGTTCGGATCGTGCGCCAGAATGTTGAACAGTTCCTTGCGCGACGTCTGCGCCA
>DAOVGO010000190.1 GCA_030672345.1 Methanosarcinales archaeon
CCGGAACAGGGACTTCCTGATGCTCAGTTGACCCGGATCGACAATGGGGTGAATTTGGGTTAGTACTTCGGCTCTGGAAACTTGTTCTGCGGAAGTTCGGAAAGGCAAAATCATTTCGGAAAATCACATCCCGGTGATCAAAACCCTCCGCGCATCAGGTCAAGTGCGCGTACGATGTCTGCCTCGCTTATGGCATACGACATGCGGATATGCTCCGCACCATAGATGCCAAATGCTGATCCCGGCACCGTGATCACGCCGCGTTCAGCCAGATCTGCCGCGGTGCGGTCGCCATCCCCTACCCGTGGAAAGACGTAGAATGCGCCCGCAGGGGTCGCACACTCAACATTCATCTCTCGAAGCCCGCCCAGCAGAATATCCTGCCTCTTTTTGAACCGATCCCGCATCTCTGTCACGCAGTCCTGCGGACCTGTGATCGCTGCAAGTACTGCCATCTGCGCAACCGAGTTTGCGCACGCCTGCACGTACTGGTGCAACTTGTGAAACTGCTCGATGTACTCGGGTCTTGCTGCCAGATATCCGAGGCGCCAGCCGGTCATCGCGTAGGTCTTGGAGGCTGCATTCACCGTGACTACATTGTCTGTGAACTCCGCGGGGCTGACATGCTCGCCTTCGTAGATGAAAAACTCATAGACCTCGTCAGAGATGATCGTGAAATCGTGATCCTCGGCGAGTTCTGCGAACGCTTGTATCTCCTTTCTCGATTGGACAGTTCCACACGGATTTGACGGTGAATTCACAATTAAGACCTTTGTATTGCGTGTGATCTGCTCAGCCACCACGTCAGGATCGAGACGGAAATCGACGAGCGGAACGCTGACCACCCGCCCACCTGCGATGCGTGATAGCGCCATGTACGCGACAAAACCCGGATCAGGGACCAGAACATCATCGCCCGGCTCAACCAGGGCTTGCAGGCTGATGTGCAGCGCCTCGCTTGCACCGGACGTCACAATGATCTCGTCAGGACTCGCTGTGCTGTTGTTGTCACGCAGGAACTTCTCTGAAAGCGCCTCCCGAAGTTCTGGTATGCCTGCGCCCGCCGTGTATCTGGTGCATCCTTCTCTGATCGCATCAATCGCAGCATCGCATACATGCGCCGGTGTCGGGACGTCAGGTTCTCCGATCCCGAGATTGATGCTGCCAGTGCCTGCTGCCTCAAACATCTTGCGGATGCCAGAGGTGTCGATCTCTGATACCCGGTCAGTGAACGATCTCATCGTTTACCTATTCAAACGTTGAAACATAAATAATCATCGAGACTTGCTCCGAAAAACTCTCAAAAACAGTGGCGTTAGCCACAATTCTGAAAACCACTTTTTCATCGACAGTAATGCGAAGCATCGGCACAGCCATAAGCACTGCGATAGCCATGTCGTATGCGTTTTTTATCTGGATTTGGCGTTACTATGACCGCATCCATCACGAATGCGCACGCCCCGGACGAATGACACGATTTTATTCCGTTTTAGCATTCGTGGAATTCGTTTATTCGTACCATTCGTGATTTCCAAGCCGATAACGCTAAACAGGTATGCCCCATCTACGAGATGCTTCCAACGCGAATTACCAGAGAGCCATTTTACCTTTCGGAATCGCATATCCTCGGATGTACCGGTGAATGCCATCGAACCTGTTCCAGATATGTTTTTGTCTGATGAGGTGGTAAAAAGCCCATGCGCTAACGAGGTGATTCGCATGAGGACCATTCACATCGTCGTAACAGGCAGGGTACAGGGCGTAGGGTTCCGTCACTTCACTGTGAGACGTGCCCGGAATCTCGGTCTCTGTGGCTGGGTGAGGAACCTGCCTGACGGGCGGGTCGAAGCAGCGGTGCAGGGTCCTGACGAGAGCGTCGAGACGCTGATCGATCTGCTGCGAACCGGTCCTGCTGCATCCGAGGTCACGGATCTGAAGATCGAGGAAATTGAAGAGACCATGGAGATAGAGCACGAAGCGTTTTCCGGGTTTGATGTGAGGTTTTAAATGTCGAGCGATTCGGTTGAGGATTTGATTGAAAAACTGGAGAGTATACGTGGATTTAAGGTCATTGCGAGCGAGCCGCAGCACGTTCTGGTGGATATCCGGGACTTTGGAATGGACGCCTCAGAACTGATATCCCGCCTTTCGGAACACGGGACCTGGGTGCATGAGTGCGGAAGCGATTGCATCCGGATCGATGCGGACGCAATTGACCAAAAGCTGATCGATGTGATCGCCAGTTCGATCAGGGCGTGGGGGCGTGATCTTGCCAGAAGAAACATCGAGGATGTGCTGAAAGGAGGAATGTGTGTGGGCAGGAGAGATTGTGAATATTATCCGTGCCATTTCGAGGGGCAGGACTGTACGTTCTGCTTCTGCCCGTTTTATCCGTGCGATGATGCGCGCACAGGCGGCAGATACGTCGAGAGCTCGACTGGCGGCATGGTCTGGAGTTGCGTGGACTGCACGATCATCCACGAACCCGATGTCGCACAGGAGATACTCGATGAGTTGATGGCGCTTGAACCAGGCGGTGATGTGCGGGCGGTGTTTCAAAAGACGGTCGCAAGACGCCTGTCGGGCACTGCATAAGTCTGGCAAGGTAAGTATATCTGGATGTTCATCACGCGGATTACCGAATCATGCCTGCAAACACCAATATCGACGATATCATCCAGGTTCTAAAAAGCTCGAATAAAAGATTTGAGCCATCCGCGATTGCGAAGGTCTCTCATGAACGCGACCCGTTCCTGGTTCTGATCTCGTGCCTCTTAAGTCTCAGGACGAAGGACGAAGTGACCTCTGCCGCCTCAGAACGCCTATTCTCTCTGGCTAAGACGCCTGAGGAGATGCTGGGATTGAGTACCGCAGATATCGAGGATGCGATTTATCCGGTTGGATTCTACCGGAGAAAGTCCGTGCAGATTCAAGAGATCTCAAAATGCCTGATAGAACAGTACGATTCAGAGGTTCCTGATGAGATCGATGAACTTTTGAAGTTCAAAGGCGTTGGCAGAAAGACTGCGAACATCGTGGTCACGTTCGGGTTTGGCAAGCCGGGAATCGCCGTGGATACGCATGTGCACAGGATATCGAACCGGCTCGGGCTTGTTGCGACAAAAACGCCGGATCAGACCGAGTTTGAGCTGAGAAGGATATTACCAGAGGAGTACTGGCGGGATTTTAACGATCTGCTCGTGGTTCACGGGCAGAATGTCTGCACACCGGTCAGCCCGAGGTGCAGCGAGTGTCTGATCAGCGGGTATTGCAAGAAGGCTGACGTCACCCGGCAGAGGTGAGCGGATCACAGGGGCGGGGATTTGCGCCTGATCGCACCTCCGCGATTCATCCATCTGCGGGCTCTCACATGCGAGCGTCCGTATCATCCGCGTCTACCGCCTCTGCTTTTGCGACCCGAAAACCACCAAAACACCCTCTGCAAGAACAGCATAATCCTGTACCTGATCGGCAGCGCCATTGACACGATCTTTTTCGTGGATAACGCGTCTCTGAAGAATCGCAGTTTCTCCTTACTCTCGATCATGTCCCGAAACGTCTCGCGATCCATAAATAACGCAAGCGGCTTCACACCGAAATGCTCCTTCACGCTCTCTGTGATGTGGTGGTACTCACGCCGCCAGTCCGTAATCTGCCTCATCTTCGGCTTTATCGCATCAAGCGTCGTTATGAGGTTGATCGTGCCCCCCTCGATCCCGATGATCCAGTTCGTCCAGACGTCCTGCCCGGAAAAGATCGTGAGCATCACAAGCGCGTTGTCAGGTGCGGCGGCAAAGAGTTTCTTGACCGTGCGGTACTCGAGATCGGCGAGCCAGTGTGATCCGGCTGGATACTGGCAGATCCCGTCCCCGAACTCGCCGGATATGGCGTCTTTCAGCGAGAACAGCTGTTTGATGTAATTTGCGTCGAGATCGACAGTACTCTCGAATCTGGTGACGATGCGGCGTATTGCCGGGTAGGATACCACATAAACGGTATTTACGCATTCTCCGCGGTATATCTCTTTGATAACATCTTTCATCCGGTATCCCGGTGTGAACCGCTCTTTCAGGTCAGGTCTCGACCCCTGTTCGGTGTGTATGATCTTGATCGGCATACCATCGTTGTGTATGACGATGATCGCAGATCCCGGCTTTCCTCTGTGGAAAAGAGCATGATAGAAGTTGTTCCAGTGCTCGATCCCCCAGTCCACGATTCTGATGTTCTCGCCGATCATCGCTGGCACACCTCAAGAATCCGAACCGTGTACGCAGGAACCGTGATCATCGGACCCAGGACCGCTTCGTTTTCCGGATCGTCCAGATCAAGACCCGTCCTGCCGATATCAACCTCTTTTCCAGCAGGTCCAGTGTTCGCCACAAAAAGAATCTCTTTTTCATCTGCTCTGTGGATCGTCACATCGATCTGCGGGTCGGTGCAGGGGATCTGCCGGATCAATCCGGCTGTGGATGCAATACGGTCGATGATTCTGGTGATGCCTGATAACCCATCAATAGCTTTTGGAAACAGGAATCCGAAGTGAATGATGCTGCCGCTTCCAACAGACTGCCTGTAGATGAGCGTGTTCCCGTTATCGGTCAGTACGGGATCTGCATCTGCCGAACCGATATCAAAGAGACCGGCATCTCTCAGTTCGATGCTGTCCATCTCATCCCTCCTATCCATCCCGTCCATCCCATCAACCGTCACCAGATCCACCTTCTTCTGTGGTTTTGGCAGGTATCTTCCAAGAATGTCACACCTGTTCATCGTTTCGTCAAAAACAGGAATTCTTGGTCCCATGACAAGGCATCCGCCGTTTCTTACGTAGCTGAGCAGCTTTTCCTGCACACCTCTGCTCATAAAATCGAATGTGGGCAGCACAACCATCCTGTATTCGTCAAGCGCCTCCTCAGGTAGCTCGGTATCGCCTATGGCAACAGCGTATTTCGCAGCGCCGAACCCGTAATAGAGCGCATCCCACTGCCGCCCGTATTCGAGCTGGATTATGTCGTCAAACCCGAGGTCATCCTCGCTTACATAGTATTCGGGCGTGATACCTCCGAGAATGGGAATCGGCGTCAGGAGCGATGATGCAAGTTCAAGGCGGGCACAATCGCGGTTTATCAGGAGTATTCCTTCGCATTTCCTGCTCAACTCCTGATAATTCATCCGTTCAAGGAGCCGGTTCAACCTCTGGTAGAACTCGAACCGCTCTTTCCTGACTCCTCCGAATCGGTTGACTGGACTTCCCACCCACCGCTCGCGCTCGACAAGCATGTAGAAATTGATACCTGAAATCCCGTGCATCAGCGCAGCGTGCGTTGTGAATCTGATATCGTCGAACATGATCGGCTTTGCAGGTATCGGGAGTGCGACGAACCCTGATGCGAACTCTGCCGCAAAAGCCACGCGACTTGTGCCGTTAAGGTACTGAATACACCGTTTGACCTTGTGATACTCTTCTTTGTAGTAGTATAGGTCAAAACCGACCGTATCGACGATCTTTTCCATCCTGACATGGTTGTACGGCGGTTTTGCGCACATCCCTGGAAGGTTGTGGTAGATGAACGTGTCCACACCGCGTTCCCTCAGCATCCATGCAATCCGCTTTAGCCCGTACTGCAAATAATACTCCTTGTATTCAATCCAGTCCAGATAATACGGCAGATCGCTCATGCTGCGGGCGCCAAAGTCGCGTGGCGGCGGCACCTCGTCAAACGATCCGTAATTCGTGCCGTAGAGTTCGTTCAGCCGCCCGATATCACGGTATTTTTCGATTAAGATCCGTCGATACAGGCGGAGCGCACCGGCTGAGTAATCATGGTCGTAGGGCTGGGTGCGCAGGAAGAACGATAGCTCGTTGTCTGCCTGAACCGCGATGATGCAGCCCTCCGGGTGCAGATGCTCTCTGATGATTGGGGCGACGCGATCGAAATATATGCCCACTTCCAGGTAAAATTTTTCCGATGCGTAACTCGGAACAGGAAACATCCGCGGAGGGGACGGGAAGATTACGGGCGTGCCATCTGCTGTGACCGACTGGATCTCGGGATCGTGCACGATGCGCTTCGGAAACCCGAAGTACGTGATCTCTGAATTGACATGCGGACCCGGACGCAGCAGAACATGCATATCCTTCTCCTCGCAGAGCGTGAGAAACGCATCCAGGTTGTAATCCGGGTTGATCTCGCCAAAATCGAACTCTCCTGGTGCAGTCTCGTGAACGCCCCATGGCACGTAGGTGCAGATCGTTCCAAAACCCATCTCGCGGACGCGATCGAGTATCATGCTCCATCTAAAGCGGTCGAGCCGCCAGTAATGGACGCTACCGCTCACCAGAAGCTCAGGATCGCAATCGAGATAGAACCGTTCGTTGCGGATCGTCAGTGCCATGTTATCTGCGTGTTTTTCGGAGTAAAACCACGCGGGTTATTGTGCTTTTTTGCGATATCGAGACGTCTATCCGTGCCGGCATCGTTCCGGTTCCGGATGGTAGGAAATTCTGGTTTCATGAGTTGTGTCTTTAGCACCGGATGACCATAAGACTGCCCTACCATGCGGTCTTAACGGTAAGCCCTGCCTCGCTGGAGACTGCTATTAGACTATGACCTGGTATGAGTAAATGTTACTCCCATCTCCAAAATACGATCGAGGTGGTATGCCCTGATCCCTAATTTTTGACAGTATGAACAGAGTCGATAATCCTTGGTTAGCACCCCTCCATCGCTATTTTTAGCCGCAAAAATTATAGAAGTGTCTGTGAACCCAAATTTAAATATTTCATCCGAGTCAAGAATAGTATCTTTTGAGATGTATATTTCACCCATAGTCTCCAAGACTTCAAGGTTATCCCGGATCAATCTGGCGAAACGGTCACTTTTAAGCTGTTCTGCAAAATTTGAAACCTCTGACAATACGCCCGGGGTCACAGTAATAGTTTTTGAGTGTGCCAAAAATAGTTGGAGAATCTCAAAACTTTTATCATCGTAGCCATATTTCTTAAGTCTTTTAAATTTGGATATCACTTTTTTATCATATATTCCTGTTAAGAACAATAGGAGGGGTACGGTATCGATTATTACATTCTTGGGAGCTCTGACCCATTTTTTTGACATACGTGGCGGCACCATTTGTATCACCCATTTATAGTTACGCTGGCTGTTTTATTTGGTGATGTCCCACAAACCGTGGCTTTAAATTGATAATCATCACGCTTGATGGCGATTTTACGTAATTGTGATATGCCACTCAAAATCACCATCAGTAAGGCACATAACATAGGAAAACCGTGTTAGGTCATGAAATTTAGGACACTACCTTTTATTTCGACATCAGCGATGGTACCATCCTCGTCTCTGATACGTACCAGATATTCTCTGCTTTCTTCCTCGAATATATTCTTCACTTCACAACCCACGATCCAGTACCCCTCGTCATCATACACGATTTTAATCGTTTCAAACAAGAAGTAAGGATGAGTTTTTGTCTCTTCGAAGTATTTTTTAGCGATTTTTGCCGCATCTTTTGCATCGAGTTTCATTTAGATCGCCTCTTATGTCTGACACAGATCCTGCACTTAAGTACAAAGTCCGTATTTTACTTTCTATTCGCCGGTGTATGGTTATATAATTTTCCCGAACACGCAACCCCTGCCTCACTCGCCTTCGTGATGATCGCGTACCCCCCGGCGTCGTTGATCGCTGACGCAACAGCCTCTGCATCACCAGCGAGCGCAACGACGCATCCGCCGCCACCAGTGCCTGTAATCTTTGCGCCATACGCCCCGGCGTCTCTGGCAGCGTACACCAGCCTCGAAAGCTTCGCGCTCCCGACGCCTACCCCATCCAGAAGCCCGTGATCAATGTTCATCAGTTCCCGACCGACCGGTAATCGCCTCTCTCGATCAGTTTCACGCCGGTTTCTGACAGATGATCGATGGTGCCCGAATATTGCATCCATAATACCGGGGTGTCGGTCGGCGATGCCGCGCCCTGAACATTAAATACCAGTAAGAAACAATTGCGCCATGGTGATGACCACGGATCAAAAAAACGGACGGATGGCTGATCACTCGGGAGTAGCGGACAGATGCGCTGTATCTGCGAGGAATGACGCACCGATTTTGAAGCCCTCTGAGAGAGGGGGCGTATATGAAAATAGAGTGGGAAACAGAGAAATCGCAAGGATTAATCGGGATTTACGTCTCGATCCCCCTGTAATTCCTGCGGTTATCCGGTACAGATGCGATGCTCGACGTTACACTGATCTGGGATGGTGATCTGCTCTTTGAAAAGCTCTTTGTTGAGCGCGGGCTCTCGTACCAGCGTGTGCCGTCAAGCGCACTTGGTACGCGTTTTCTGCCCACGTCCGGAGTTCTGATCATCCCGACCGGATTTGCAAATCGGCAGTATACGAAGATATCGGGTGGAATCGAGGCAAATAAAGGATTTTTTGACCGCTTTGTCAAAAAAGGTGGTGTGCTTGTTGTATACGGGGCGCTGGTTCCCGAGTATACGTATCGGTGGCTTCCATTCACGCTGAAATACAAAGAGCGGTACGGTGCCGTCGATATAGAAGTGGTGCAGGAGCATGGGTGTACCTGCATCTTTGATGGCGATCGTGCCGAGTGCGATGGATACTTTACAGAGACTGACGGCGATATTATACTGACAGGCGACGGATCACCGATCCTGGTTGCAAAAGAGCATGGAAACGGCATGATCATCGCAACGACCATACACGAGTTTCCCTCAGGAGCGTTTCTCAAATGGGCAGTGGCACACAGGTAACACAGGTAACACAGGCGAAGGACGCGTACACGATCTGGATCACAGGGCTTCCCGGATGTGGAAAGACCACGATCGCAGAGAAAGTGCATGAATCACTCTGCAAATTACAGGGACCTGCCGTAAAACACCTCCAGCTCGATAAGATACGAAAGATCATCACCCCCAATCCGAATTACACAGAAGAAGAGCGAACCATCGTGTATGCATCGCTTGCATACATGGCGCACCTCCTTGTGGAGAGCGGCGTCTCGGTAATCATCGATGCGACCGCAAACCGGCGGAGATACCGGGATCTCGCACGGAGTCTGATCCCGCGGTTCATCGAGGTATATGTCGAGTGCCCCCTTGAGGTATGTATGGAGCGAGAGCGCGTCAGGCACGCCGAATATGCGCCGGCTGGCATCTATGCCTCGGCTGGTGGGGGCGGAACGGTGCCGGGCGTGGACACCCCATACGAGGCGCCGCTGCACCCGGAGATCGTGGTGCGAAGCGATCTCATGGACGCTGATGCATGTGCTGATGCGATCGTTCGTTACGTGTGTGGGGTGTGAGATTACGGTTGCGATGGCATACTGGCATACGACCAGCTGTGCCACTACCGATCTTACAAATGCTAAAAATACTAAAAATGCTAAACGCATGCGCGATTCACACCCCGCCCTTACACAGCACCCCCGACTTCATATCCTCCTCATAAAAATCCCGCTCTGTCTTCAACCCAAGAAGAAGCTGCAACCGCCTCTTCGTATACTTCGGGATCAGCTCGAGCGTTCGTTTCAGATACCACTTCGGATACCTTCTTATGATGTTGTTCGAGCAGTACCAGCCCAGATCGTAATAATCGATATTCATCTTCCAGATCAGATACTGGAGTTCATCCGTGCTCAGATGCCTTGTCTTCACATTCGCATAGATCCCGTCGTATTTTGTGACGTCGTCGGTATTTGTAACGACTCCCATCTCGATTAACTCCTTGCGAAGCACTGTTTTCGGGTACGGGGTCATGATATAGAAGATCGGGACATCGAGTTTCAGTTTCTTTGCGAGTTCGAAGTTTCGGAGTATATCCTCTCTTGTATCGTCCGGATTC
>DAOVGO010000179.1 GCA_030672345.1 Methanosarcinales archaeon
CACCGTGGACCCTGCTTTTCCGGATATCTGCACAGGCAGCAGGTTGTTTGTGTCGATCTCGCCGAGATCGTCCGATGCAAGGATCACCAGTCCGCCACCTGACCCGGCAAACGTTGCAAGATCATTGAACGTTCCCGGAAGCAGCGAATACTTTGTGATGTTTCCGACCACAACGATGTCGTAATCATCAAACGATGGGAGGACCGGCGGTTTTACGATCGAACATTCGGCATCTGATAGTGAACTAAGCGCGATCTTCGCTGGCGGGTTTTTATTTTCGCTGATGAAGAGAATCTTTCGCTCTGCGATCTCAGGAATTGCGATATGTGCGCGATCATCGACATCCAGCGAGTCTCCGTGCTTCAGGACGATGTCTGTGGCACCAGGCGCGAGATCAGTGAGTGCAAAGAGGTCTGTTGAGTAAGGGGGTATTGTTTTGCTATCTGAGAGGATTTTTTTGCTATTGCGGAATACTTCAATCGGTACGGTCTCTGTATCTCCCATATAATTCTTTATATTGCAGATGTACTCGTATTTGTCCCCTTTTCGCTCCAATCTGCCATATACGATACCGATGTTGTCTGCATCGTGCCCGACCTGTTTGAATGTCACATCGATGCCAGCAGCGTTCGCAAGCATCTTTGATGTCGATATCGAGTCGTCGCTGACATCAACACTCGAGAAATCAGAGATCACTACGATTGCGCCCTTTTCGTCCTCGATTATGCTCTTTGCAATGAGCATCGCGCCCCCTATGTCTGCCGTGGTCGCACCCGGCTGGACCCGCTGCAGAACAACCTTCGCATCAGACCGGCTCCCGCCCGCAAGCGCGACGATCGGGACGTTCTTTGCCAGAATAATGCTCGTCTTTCCACTGACAAATTTTTCTGCAACGTTCTTTGCCAGATCGAACCTGTTCGTCCCGGGAGTTCCAGAACCCGAACTCGAACCCGAAACTTTTGCCTGCATCGATGCGGATGCATCAAGGATGATCACCGTATGATCAGCGCGCACAGTCTCGGTCACAACAAGATACGGAGACGCCATCGCAAGCGCAAGCAGGATTAAGAAGAGGAGTTGCATGAGCATCAACGGATCCCTGATGAATTTCTTGAGCATCGTCTGATATCGGTGCTCTTTGCGCTCCATATCCAGAATAAACATCAGCGATGGGATTTTTATGTCCCTGGGCTTTGGCTTGATCAGATACAGGATTATAATCGGAATGATGCTTGAAAGAGCAAGAAGTGCCACCGGATTTGCAAACGCCATCCCAATCACCTGATAATTACTATTTAGCCTTCACTGCCTCGAAGAATGCCTCAAATATTGACGTGTTCGTACCGAATGAGAAAAAATCCGCTCCGATGTGATTACAGGTCTCCTTCACGGCTCCGAAATGATCATCGAGTAGTTTTCGATACTCCTGTTTCAGTCTTGGGCTGATGTATGTCTTTTTGATCTCGTTCGTCTCCATATCATGCAGCTTTGCATCGCCCTCGATCGTGAGGTCGTATTCGGCAGGATCGAAGACCGAGATCACGATCAGATCGTTCGGTGCGAGCCGGTACAATCCAGCCCGTATCGAGTCGATATCGCATAAAAAATCAGATATGACGATGACAAGCGATTTTGACCGGATCATCTTCTCATACTGCTGGATGCAGTGGTCAAATCTCGTTTCCCCCTGCAACCCGAGGTGGTTTAACACGTCGATCGTGTGAAGCAGGTGACCTTTGCCACGTTTCGGAGGATTGATATCGATGTTCTCGGCAAACGGGGATATTGAGAACTTCTCATTCTCTCTTGACACCATGTAACCGAATCCACACGCAAGCATCGCTGCGTAATCGAATTTCGTTATACCATTACTCGAATAGTCCATGCTTTTACTCGAATCGATGAGTATGTGCGTGGTTACGCTCTTTTCTTCCTCGAATTTGCGTATATATAATTTTTCTGTCCTGCCGTACACCCGCCAGTCGATCGACCTGATGTCATCGCCCGGCATGTACTCACGGTACCCCACGATCTCGATGCCCCTGCCCTGTAGCACCGCACGCCGGCTGCCTGCATACACGTTCGATACCCGCTTGCGCAGCATCAGCGAGAATCGGTTCAGCTGGTTAAAGAACTCGGTATCGATCATCCTGATCTATTGTTGTGGTTTCGGATGTGATAAATGTTAACCTGCACGCACCCTCACCCGGGAACGAAACCGATGAGAATTGTAATGGTCAATCTGACCATGAACACACAGCGACCGATGCTCATACAACATGATCACCAACAGGAGGATTTTTGTTCTTTGCGTCCTCGCGCCTTTGCGTTCTCTTTCCAATTTAACGAGAAAGGCGAGAGAGACGCGAAGGGTATTGTTAACCCATGTCTCCACGTCTTTCGTGCTGTTGTACATCCGACTGACCATTA
>DAOVGO010000058.1 GCA_030672345.1 Methanosarcinales archaeon
GCGACAATAGTGTTCACCAAGAGAGTAATTATGTCGTCTGTTATGATAAACTATCACATATTGGGACACTACCCTTTTCCACCTTGAACACCCGGTCATTCGCCCTGACCCGGTCTTGCACGCCCAAGCCCACCTCCTGCCCAAACTCTCCCTTGGAAATGGATTTTCCAGCCTTCATCAGCGATCCCACCTCCTGCTCAAGGTATGTTGTGGTTCCCTCGATGATGATCCGGTCGCCTACAGCCAGACCCTGTTCAAGCAGCCTCACAGCCGCAGCGCCCTGCTTTGGGTAATAGTTGAGCACCACGCCAACCGCCTGCCTGTGTACCGGCGATGCGTTCATATCAGACTCGTAACCAAGCCCGTCAGGACCGGGTACCCCGAAATAGAAGCCTGTGGAAAATCCCCGGTTATATTCCAGCTCCAGCCGTCTTTTCAATTTCCGTGCCTGCGGAGGCGTGTATGATCCGTCATGGCAGGCGTTCAACGCTTCGCGGTAGCATCCGGAGACGGCAGCCGTATAGCCCGCATTCCGCAACCTGCCTTCCACTTTGAAGGCGTCAACGCCAGTATTTATCAGTTCTGGCAGGTGTTCTATCATGCAGAGGTCTCTTGCGCTGAGCAGGTATTTGCCGCCCAGTTCCACCTCTGCTCCGTCTTCGGCGTGCAGTGTCCACTGCCACCGGCACGGCTGGGTGCAATCGCCGCAGTTGGCAGATCTTCCGAGCAGATAGGCTGAAAGGTAGCAGCGACCGGATACTGCCTGACACATAGCGCCGTGCACAAAGATTTCAAGCTCCATCCCGGTGTGCTGCCTGATCTCCCTGATCTGGCAGATGTCAAGCTCCCGTGACAGTATCACGCGGCTTGCACCAAGCGTTTCGTAAAATTCGGCTGCTCTTCCGTTGGATACGTTTGCCTGTGTGGATATGTGCACCCGAAGACCGCGGTCTAAAGCCGCACCGATCACGGCAGGGTCATACGCGATGACTGCGTCCACGCCCGCGCTGACGGCTGCATCGATTGCGTCCGCAACGTCTGGCAGATCCTCCGGGCAGATCACAGTATTGACAGCCAGGTATGATCGCAGCCCATAACCCCTCACCATCTCTGCAAAATCGCCTATATCGTCTCTGGTGATCTCCTGCGCCCTTGCCCTGAGGCTGAACCTGTCCAGCGAGAAATAGACGGCATCGGCGTGGTCTTTGCATACCGAGAGGGCAGCAAGATTCCGCACTCCGATGACCAGTTCCGGAATCGAGCCCGGTCTGCGTGGGTTGCCCATGATGTAGCGTGGGGATGATCGTTTAAATGAGTTGTTGTTGGAAGATCCACGTAGCCCCGGGTCTGACTCCGAGCGGGTGCAGGTTTAGCTCGTTTTAGAGTGAAGCACCATGTTCACCCATCTCAAGCGTTTCTCGCAAAGCTCTGCACCGTATCACCAACCCGCTCCCGAACCGCACCTGCAATCATCATGCGAACCGGTTTGCTGCAGAGGAACCTGATCGCGGGTATGATCAGTCTGCCCACCACGACGTCAAGCGAGCCCTTGACGTGGTATGCGAATGCCCGCTCATGAAATACCGGATACAGCCGGATCGACGCGGTAGAAAAGTGCTCAAGTGTCGATGAGATCGCATGTAGAAAGCCTGTTAGCATACCAGTGTCAGCAGGATCATCAAGCCCGAAGGTCACAGAGCATGAGAGCTCCCTGATCCTGATTCTGCGCACCACCTCCTGTGCCAGTGTGATTGCGGGGCGGTGCAGCGTATAAGCCAGTTCAAACGCGCGACCGGGATCCATCTCCTTTATACGGCGCTTCTGTTCTGCGACGGTAGCCTCGCCACCACCCTCATCGCCGCTATCGCCGCCACCACTGATGACACGGGACAGGAACAGCCAGCGCAGTTCAATCCTTTGCACAGCCCCTGCCTCACCACCATCACCACTGCCACGACTGCCACCGCCTGCCAGTTCAAACCTGCATCCGAACGGAGCCAGTAATACCAGCAGTATCAGCACCAACAAGACTGCAATGAGCAATAAAAAAATAAAGAGGAAGGGATGCAGAATATCAACCTCCGCCGGGGCATGTCAATCCTATTCCACAGATTCCTCTGACTTCTCTAACCCTTTCTTGCCTTTCAGGGTTTTTACAGCCTCTACCAGTTCTGGCACGGTTTCTATGATCTTTTTGATATCCATGCCCTTCTCTTTTATGGTCAGCATCCTGACATCATCCTCTGACACCACAAGGAAGGCGACCGGCTCGATCTTTGCACCACCGCCTCCGCCTCCGCCAAAACCACTTTCGACATCACGCTTACCTTCGCCACCACCGCTGCCAAACCCGAAAGTGACCCTGCTGATTGGTATCAGGGTCTTGCCCGCTGCCGTGATCGGCTCACCGATGACGGTTTTGGTGGTGATCAGCTTCTCGAGTTGCTCGACAACTTCCTTCATCAGTTCTTCTACACCCAATTAATCACCTCTTATTGACCCACATCGAGGTCAAATAACACTGTACTTCATGTTATTAATAC
Organism: Methanosarcinales archaeon; assembly: GCA_030672345.1. GTDB lineage: Archaea > Halobacteriota > Methanosarcinia > Methanosarcinales > Methanogasteraceae > Methanogaster_D. Next base: position 2,544 of record DAOVGO010000058.1, read on the forward strand.
TTTACTGGCATCTTTCAGCAGACACCAGACACAGCTGATTACCCTGTGCCGTGGCATCCATAACTATATATACAATCGGTATTAGATTCTATCTTATCGCATCCGGAATGAACATCGGATGTATAAAAGCATGTGAAATCTCATTGAGGGGACGGAAATGCAATCAGTAATACAGGAAGCACTGAAACATAGTGAAAATGAGGAACTATATCGTCAAACAACCCGCGAGGCTGAGGCTGTCGATGATATGGTTGATTTTGTTGGAACGCCACGTATAACGATCGTTGGTTGCGGTGGCGCTGGCAACAACACCTCCACAAGGATGTATGACATTGGTATCGATGGCGTGGATATCATTGCGATTAACACGGACAGGCAGGATCTGGACGAGTGCAGGGCTGATAAGAAGGTTCTGGTCGGGAAATCCATCACGCGAGGGCTTGGCGCCGGCGGTGATCCTGATGTCGGGAGGCGCGCCGCCGAACTTGCGCGAGGCACACTCACCGAGATGCTCGCCGATGCCGATCTGGTCTTTATCACGGCTGGCATGGGTGGCGGCACCGGTACCGGAGTTGCGCCGGTGGTGGCTGATATCGCGAAGGAGAATGGTGCAATCGTGGTTGGGATGGTATCAACACCGTTTCATGTTGAACGTGCCCGCACCATCAAGGCAGAGAAGGGTCTTCATGAGTTGAGCGCTGCAGCGCACACGGTGATCGCTCTTGATAACAACCGCCTGCTCAACTATGTGCCGAATCTGCCGATGGGGCATGCATTCTCGGTCATGGATCAGTTGATCTCAGAGACCGTTAAAGGCATATCAGAGACGATCACCAGACCATCGCTGATCAATCTCGATTATGCGGATATCAGGACGGTTATGAACTGTGGCGGCGTTGCAGTGATGCTCTTCGGCGAATCAAAGACGCGTGACAAGTCAGATGACGTTGTCCGCGGGGCACTGAACCACCCGCTGCTGGACGTGGATTATCGTGGTGCTACCGGGTGTCTTGTACACATCACAGGCGGTCCTGACCTCAGCCTGAAGGAGGCGGACGAGATCGCCAGCTCACTCACCTACGAGCTCAGCCCACATGCGAACGTGATCTGGGGTGCCCGCATCGAGGAGGAGTATGAGGGTATGGTGCGCGTGATGGCGGTCATGACTGGCGTTGAGTCGGCTCAGATACTTGGTCCGACTGCATATCAGGAGCGTGTACCGATCCGTTCCGGGCATATCAAAGAAAACCCAATCGAAGTTGGGTGCAATAAACCGCTAAGACCGATCATCGAATATATTCGATGATCCTTCTCTCTTTTTTTATTTTTTGTGCCTCTTCGTACCTTAGCTATAGCTGAAAGGGTGCAATATATCGCAGTTCTGCCAAGCAGACTTCTGAAAGGTGGCAGAAAATCGATGAGATGATATCAGGGAATGGTTGAAGAATCGGTAGCGGGTAATACACCGGATTTTTTGGTTTGATAGACCTATTATATTAGTATCTGGTGATAAGAAGATTTATTGCGGAGAATGGTCGAAGGATTGATGTATATGCGAAGAAAGGTTTCTGCTGCCGGGAAATCGAGGCGCGGCTCTAAAGGACGGTTTTCGGAGAGCATAAATCGGATTACCAGCCGAAGGTTGGACTTATGAAACTGCTAATCCTGTACGGTGGAAATTTCGGGGAACGGGTGGTGCGAAACCTCGTAAACGATTCCGATTTCTGCAAATCCTGTGATCCACTCTGTACACACTGTAAGTATGGCAGATATAGCCACGCTGAAGACGTGGTTGGCGCAATCAAACTCCCGGAGCCCGGCACACTGCCTGATTTTATCGAAGATCCCGATTCCTACCTTCCAAAACTCCCATCTGCCGATGTTGCGATCGCAACAGAGATCCACCCCGATATACTCCTTGCGCTGCCGCCCCGGCTGAATGACGCGAGGATAAAGGCATTGATCGTACCAATCGAGCAGTCAAAGGAGGTCTCTCCCGGGCTGGCAAACCAGTTGCGTGAGAAGTGCAGCGCACTGGGGATTGAATCCGCATTCCCAAAGCCGTTCTGTTCGCTGGACGCGGGGAGAGGGGTCATCGGACGGTTTGTTACCGAGTTCGGGATCGGAATCCCGGTCCTTGAGATCAATGTTAAAAGCGGGGTGATTTCGGATGTCAGGGTCAGGCAGAGTGCCCCTTGCGGATCGACATGGTTTGTTGCAAGGAAATTGATCGGAGAGCTTGCACTCTCGCAGCAGATTATCCGTGATATCGTGGCGGAGGCGCATCATTCATATCCATGCACCGCGGACATGACCGTGGATCAGGAACTTGGAGACACGATCCTGCATGTGGCAGGATACTTGATCAGGGGCGCGGTCGAGGGCGCGCTGGGATCAGATGGTAATTGGCGGTTTTATGGCAAGTCGCACCAGTTTCTCGCCATCACTCCACCCGTATCGTCTCAAGATTCTTTGGAACCTGTGTTTTGATGTGATACTTGTTGTAAATCGAACTTGCAAGGCTCATACAGTTTCTTTCGTCACCGTGCCCGGTCATCACCAGTTCGGGTTTCGGGCGCATATTCCCTATGTATTTCATCAGTTGCTCCCGGTCCGAATGCCCTGAGAATCCGTCCACCGTGCACACCTCAAGCTCGATTTTGAGTATCTCGGACTTGCCCCGTCTTGTTATCGGGATTTCTGTCCTTCCCTTCTGGATTCGCTGCCCAAGCGTCCCCTCCGCCTGATAACCGACAAATACCAGCGTGCTCTTCTCATCAGGCGCAAACGCGCTGAGATACTCCAGAATCGGACCGCCATTCATCATCCCGGAGGTTGAAATTATGACTGCCGGATCAAGATCATTCAAAAGCTCCTCTCGCATCTTCTGCGAGTCGATCTTGACAAAACGATCCGAGAGAAACGGATTCATCCCTCGATGAAAGATCAATTTCCGCAGATCGCTATTCAGATACTCAGGGTATGCGGTATGGATTGCTGTCGCCTCCCAGATCATGCCGTCGAGATAGATCGGAGCCTTCTTGATGCGCTTCTTCCGCATCGCCTCTTCAAGAACCAGCATCACATCCTGACTGCGTCCGACAGCGAACGC
>DAOVGO010000184.1 GCA_030672345.1 Methanosarcinales archaeon
ATGCCCTGCCGGAACAGGATCCAAAACACCGTGATGATGATGGCGATACCAAAACATATCAGAAACTCTACAAGGTCAAACCTGCGTTTCTTTTCTGTTGACACCATTACCTAACCACATCCTCACCAAGTTCTTCCATCAGCGCATTCCAGCACGCACTGAAATGCTGACAGCCGTGGCAATCCGCATCAGTCTTCATCTCACCTGTCTCCTTGGGGCAGACCACGCCAGCCGCCTCACTGGGAGACATTACTTTCGTGCTCAAGTACTGCAAGCCTCCGGTCAACCGTCTTAAGCTCATCTTTGATCTTATCGACATCACCGATAACGACATCGATTTTCTGCAGTAGCCTACCAATCTTGACGCTGATTCCAGCGACGGTTGCACCACCGCAAAATACAGGTATCATATCGACCCATACCGGGGACGAGATCCACCCTATTGACTTACCAATCGCCCACAGGAAGATAATTATGATACCTGCCCATATAACAAAGTCTACAAGGTCAAACTTATGTTTCTTTTCTGTTGACACCATTACTCAATACCTCATTACCGATTTTGCAAACAGCGATTGCACACGCTTTCATGAACCCCGTACCAAACTTGGATGTGTTTATCCAAAATTCGCTGTGATCTGCCATCTCGCGCTGTGCAAAACTCACAAATTCAGGAATCGCACGTAACCTATCCATGGCATCGTTTTCAGATGAAGTCACCCTATCACCTTTTTAACTTCAATAATCAGACCGTCCTTAACCTGTCTCGTAACGATCTCGATTTCTTCTGTCTCTGAATCCACAAATGTGAGGTCATCCGCGCTAAGAGCAATGCAAGCACCCAGTAACATTCCGGTTTTCGTGCGCTGAACCGTTATAGTTCGATTATATATAGTCATTGCTTTACCTCCTCAATTAATTTATGACCCGTTTCAAGTACTGCAAGCCTCCGGTCAACCGTCTTAAGCTCGTCTTTAATCTCTACGACATCATCCTTCAGTTTTTCGACATCACCGATAACGACATCGAGTTTATGAAGCGTCTTGCCAACACCAACGCCCAATCCGCAGATGGTGACAGCCACACCGAATGTAGGTATCATATCAACCCACACGGGGGATGAGATCCACCCGGCAATCTTAGCGATGATCCACAGCATGATAATGGCGAAACCAAGCCATATCAGAAGCTCTGAAAGTTCAAACCTGTGTTTCTTTTCTGTTGACACCATTACTCAATACCTCCTCAGTCATGCCCAATACTTTCTTTAGATGGGCGGTATCCTCGTTGATACCGTCCAGGATCCCGGTGAGGATCGCCATCGTCCCATCCACATCCGCACAAAGATCAAGCCGCTGCGTCACATGCAGGTAGTACATCGCAAGCGTGCTGCACTGATCGTGCAGCTCGTTGCACCGGTGGCGTATCTGATTCAGTTGTCGCTCATCCATGATTCTTTTAGCCTCCCTATAATGCTCATGGTTCTCCTGCGTCTCTTAGATTTAGCCATTTCCATAACTCTAAACAGGCTTATTGACATAAAAACGGCTTCTAATCCATACTTATCAACGAGGAGTCTGCATAGAGCAAACAAATCTTCTGTCGTTCCAACCATCGATGCGAATTCCCTACTCATGTCTTCAAGCTCATCCTGAGTCATGCCGAGGATCTCGTACAGTGGTAGGGTATCAGGTTCCATCGCTCAGTACCTCCTCAGTAACCGGGTACCCGGTAAATTCATTGGCAGCCCTCCGGAGACGTGCAACACAATCTTTGATGTCCTCCAGATCCGACTCGATTAGATCCATATCCACCTCTACCGGCATACCAAGATCAAGCCTGCTCTGCATACCAACGGTATGCACGTCGAGCAGCTTGCACACAGTCATGAGAGCATCACAATCATCCCGCATCAGTTTCGATTTATCGCTGTTCATCCGCATCACCCCGGGCTTTCAGTTGTTGCTCGGACGCAGCATCTGCACATTGGCATCAAGCCCACTCTTTTTGAGATCCAAAACCTCGAAAGTCATGCGCAGGCAGATCGACATGGCAACCGCCTCAATGCCATACTTCTCAACGATACGATGGCACAGGTCCTCAATACCGTTGCACGATACGAGCAGTTGTGCAAAATCACCTGTTATGCGCTTCGCATCATCAGCCGTCATGCCAAGCATCTCATACAGGGGCACCAAATTGCCAGCAACCTCAGGATTCATCACTTACCACCTCTCCTGAAATTCGGATCACCCCGCAACTCAGCGACAACGACCGGGCGGGTTCGCAGCTTCCACCGTGCACCGTCCGGATCGGATCTGATCTTGCCTGCAGCCCTGAGACCCGCAAGTGTTTCACGCACCTTTACCGCTGCGATATCGAGCCACGACTGTACGATCGCGTCGATGGTCAGGTATCCGCGGGACGGGAGAATATCGAGGATGTGATCTGCCAGTTCGTCACGAGCCTTTTCTTCAGTCATTCTTAAGCCTCCAGAGCCTACCGGTAGGATCGCACTCAACGACCCCTGTGGACTTGAGTTTTTCGAGCACATCATAAACCCGGATCGAAGCATCACGGTTCACCGACCGCATGATGGCATTAAAATGTATGAAATCATCCGAGTCGTCAAGTGCCTCGCGGACCAGCTCTTCGGTCTCTCCACGTTGTGTCAGGTCTATCATTCGTCCTCCACGAACTCCTCACCCTCGACAAAGTCGTCACCCTCGGCATCCGCAGCATGATGCGCCCGATTCTTCATATCGGCAAGTCGCTCTCCTGCTGTCTTGCGTTCCGTCGAGCCAAGGAACACAACCCCCTCAAGATCCTCTTCCCGGACAATGCCCCTCTTGATCATCGCCAAATTCTTCTGGTGATCAGCCCTGCTCGTTTCGAGATCTTGCTTGAGCTTGCGATCCTTCTCCTTCTCCTCTCTGGCGTGATCACGGTCCTTCTCCTTCTCATCTCTGGTATGGTCCCGGTCGAGCTGCTTGCCCATGACATCAGCCTTCGTGTCGATCATGTGCAACGCAGTCTTGATGCACACCGTCTCATCATCGCAGACATCCTTGACCGCATCCATAGTCTCCCTAATCGCATCGCCGCCGAAGTCGCTGAATGTTGACTGCCCTGCAGGTGAGGTGAGGGTGGTGGTCTGGGATTGGGAGTGGAGATCTTCGATGTCACTTTCGAGCTGCGATATCATGGATGAGTACTCCGCGACCGCGGCTTTGAGTGCGACCTGTTCGTCTCGACGCGTTAAGAGCTCATCACGTAACCTGCTCAATGCAGCTGCACGAGACTCTCCTTCGCCTGCCTCATTCTGTAGCCATTCGATGTCGGTTACCCGAATCTTTACCGCCATGGTGGACTTCGCACCGCCGGTTACCTCATCACCGTTTGGATGGGTATCATTCTGTTCTATTTCACTGTCCATTGTATCACTCCTGACAACAGTGATGAACGGTTACCTGCTGGTAACCGCACGTCAGCGCACTGTTGCCACCGCATGTGTGCCCATCCAAGGCGTACCATCCAATACAACTGATGCCAGGTAACCCTATAAAAATGTTTGGGATATTAGCATATCTTTCCAGAAAGATGGAGTATTGGACCGCGAAGTTTGGTCCGGTACTCGAACACCACGTAATGTGATAGCCCCCCTGTAGAATAAGTCTTATATACGAAGAGTAAGACGATTACAACACCAATAAATAGTAGTAACATGAACATGGGGATCCTTAAATTTAGAGGTGGAGTAACTTGGCTCAAAACAAATCTTTTTTACAATCTCATTTAAAGCTTAATTCAGTTTTGGCTGTGTTAGGTATTCTAATTGCTGCTT
>DAOVGO010000050.1 GCA_030672345.1 Methanosarcinales archaeon
AGTTACTGAAAATACACTCAGATTTTTGGATGATGCCGACTGAGTGATGTATGACTATGGCTATACGGAAAGTAAAACTGGTCAAGATCGGTACACTGGCGTTTGAGGCATTCGAAAAGCCCGATCCCGAGATAAGGATCATGAAATACTTCTGCGGCATCGGCACAGGCTCAAATGTCGTATATATCGAGACGGATGATAGAAATATCATCGTGGATACAGGATTTGATTATGATGATAATTTTGGAGGGGAAAACACAGAAACAAATAGGGAGAATCTGATAAATTCACTGAAACATCACCGTATCGCGCCAGAAGACATTGATTCGGTCTTTATCACGCACTGGCATCGTGATCACTTCGGAAATCTCGATCTCTTCGAGGATGCCGAGATCCTGACACACCATGCGCACCGCAGGCTCGGTTTCAGGTGCCGCGAGGTTGGTGACCGCGAGGAGATCGCAGAAGGCGTCATGGTGCTTGCAACACCCGGACACACAGAGAACCACGCATCACTCGTTTTAACGCTGGATGAGATCGTGTATCAGGAGTCAGGCGGTTTTGCCGGGCGCGTTGCAACGATCAAAAGCCCGTGCATCGTTGTGGCAGGCGATGCCATCGTATCGCATTCATATTACCTGAAAAATAGATTCTGGGATTATAATTCGGATTTCTTCTCTATGAAAGATTCGATCCGGAGCCAGCAGATGATCTGCGAACTCGCTGATTACATCATTCCGGGACACGGACCCGTGTTTTATAATTGCACGCCGAGGGTGAGATTCGAACTCACGCGGTGACATGCACCACCGGTTGTCTTGGACAACCCATGTTTGAGGATGATGGATTTCAAGACCGGCGCCGTAGTCCGCTTGGCTACCTCGGCATCAAGCGTCAGCAAAACATCTGTGCGAGGGGTTATATAGTTACTCATTTCTTCCAGAATTCGGGAATCAGCAGCACCACCACCGTGTAGATCTCGAGCCTGCCGATCCACATGCACAGAATCAGCACCAGCTTCCCGACCGGGTGAACATCCCCAAAGTGCATAGCCGGACCGATCAGGTTGAAGCCGGGTCCGACGTTCCCGAGTGTGGTTGCGACAGCACTCGTTGCGCTGACGACATCCATGCCCAGAGCACTCATGATCAGCGAAGCAATCACGAATATGAAAATATATAAAATAAAAAATGACAATATCGATTCCATGACATTCTGCGGCACCATCTTCCTACCGAGCCGGACAGGCAGGATTGCTTTCGGGTGAAGCGACCTGAACAATTCCCGATACCCGTATTTGGCAAGCAGCAGTATTCGGACGACCTTAATTCCGCCGCTCGTTGATCCGGCGCACCCTCCGACGAACATGAGCACGAATAAGATCATTCTGGCGGTGTTGGACCATGTATCGAAATTTGCGGTCGTAAATCCGGTGGTTGTGAGGATCGAGACCACCTGGAACAACGCCAGCCGGATCGAGTGGATTCCGCTGCTGCGCCACAGCATGAGCGTGATCAGCAGCGCGGCGCACGAGATGATGCAGATGTATAGCCTGAACTCGGGGTCCTGCAACAGGCGTTTTTGCTCGCCGCGCAGCAACCAGAAGTGCAGCGCAAAGTTGGCACCCGCAACGAGCATGAAGAAGATCACAATAAGCTCGATTGCCGGGCTGCCAAAGAATGCGATGCTCTCCGAGTGCGGCGAGAAGCCGCCTGTTGACATCGTGCTGAATGTGGTGCACAGCGCATCATACACGCCCATTCCGCTGATCCAGAGCGCGACCACCTCGGCGACGGAAAGCATCACATAGACCGACCAGAGGATCTTTGCAGACTGTCCGAGTCTCGGTCTCAGTTTATCGCCGATCGGGTCAGGCACCTCGGCGCGGAACATGTCCCGCCCTGCCACCGCAAGCTTTGGGAGGATCGCAAGGAAGAGTACGATGATTCCCATGCCGCCGAGCCACTGGGTGAAACTGCGCCAGAAGAGCAGACTCAACGAGTGCGCCTCGATATTGGGCAGTATGGTCGAACCGGTGGTTGTGAACCCTGCCATCGACTCGAAAAGAGCGTCCAGCATGGAAATTCCGCTGAATACGTATGGCAACGACCCAAACAGTGCTACCGTGAACCAACCAATCGCAACGATAGCAAAACTCTCTCTTATAGTGAGATCATCGATTTTATAAGTTTTCAGACCGAGAACGATGCCAACCAGGAACGTTATGACGGCTGATATCAGAAACGGATCGCAGTCCTCCCCATAGATGAGGGCAACCACAAGCGGGACCAGCATCGCCAGCCCGACGAATCTCAGTACCGATCCGATGAGGCTGCTAATGGTATTATAATTCATATTTTAGCGGTAAACGCGAGGTTATGTCCGTCTGGTCGTCTCGATAATCCTCACTATAAGCCTGCGTCTCCTCGGACCGTCCAGTTCCACGAAAAAAACGCTCTGCCATGTGCCAAGAGCCAGCCGCCCTCCCTCGATCGGTACACATGCATTATTTCCAAGCACAATCGCCTGCAGATGCGAGCGTGCGTTGTTATCGACCCGGTCATGAGCATACTTAGCCTGCGGAATGATAACATTTAGCAATTTTAATATATCTTCCCTGAGACCGGTCTCGTTCTCATTGATGATGATTGCGGTTGTGGTGTGAGGGGTGTATACGAGGCACACACCGGTCTTTATTCCGGTGTCTGCGATCTCCTGATTCAGGGACGTGGTGATATCGATGAGTTGTATGTGGCTGTTTGTCCGGATATCCATATCTCTCGTATGCTTTTGGGTCGGCAGGATTGTAAAGTTTTTGGCAGTCCTGATCCCCTGGGCAGAGAGTTTGAAGGGCTTACGTTCTCGTTTGACATTCGGATCGCATCCCTGATTTAAATATATACCTCACAATGTTAACATATCAAGATGCATCTCATCTTCTGCACAACACAAAAACCTAGAACCCACACCCTCTACCAACCTAAACCCCTGCCCGGAACCAGACTCACACCCGAACTCACCGATCCCAGGCTCAATCTCCGGGAAGGAAACCTGATAAAAAATAGCGTGAAAGGCGGAGATCTTTGGGATCCTCGCCTAACGACACCTACGCCGCATCCTCCAGTTCGATTCTCGGCGCAACACCGAGCGATTTGATCTCATCGAGCAGCAGTTTGAATGCATAGCTCATATCCACAGGGTAGATATCGGTCTCAGAGTTGCAGTTGGTGCAGAACGCAACATTCTTTCTCTGATCGTACGTTGCGATCATCCCGCACTTTCTGCAGACCAGTTCGGTCACCTTATCAGATTCATCAAGGAGACGCTCCTTGAGCGAGAGCGCAGCCCCGTGACCGATAAGAACGTCCCGCTCCATCTCTCCGAACCTGAGACCGCCGTCTCGTGCGCGACCCTCGGTCGGCTGGCGTGTCAGCACCTGAACAGGTCCGCGTGACCGTGCATGAATCTTTGATGCGACCATGTGGTGGAGCTTCTGGTACAGAATAACACCGATGAATACGTCCGCCTGAATCTGCATGCCGGTGACGCCGTCGTACATCACTTCCTTGCCTGAGTGTGCAAACCCGCAACTCTTGAGCGCAGCACGCAACTCAGCTTCCGTTGCGCCTGAAAAAGCGGTGGCATCGATCGAGTCTCCTCTCATCGAGCCGACTTTGCCGCCGATCATCTCCATCACGTGCCCGATCGTCATCCTCGATGGGATTGCATGTGGATTGATGATCAGATCAGGGACGGTTCCCTGCTCTGTGAATGGCATATCAGCGTACGGCACAACCAGACCGATAACACCCTTCTGCCCGTGTCTGGATGCGAATTTGTCCCCGATCTCAGGTATCCGCTGGTCTCTGATCTTCACCTTTGCAAGACGTGTTCCATACGACTCGGTTATGATGATGGTGTCCACGATCCCTTTCTCGTTTGACCGCATCGTCACCGAGTTCTCCCGGCGTTGCTGCGGAGCAAGCCCGAGCTCGGTCGGTTCCTCAACGAACCTTGGAGGAGACGTCTTTCCGATGAGAACATCCCCTGAACCGACAACAGTCTCAGGATTGATCAGACCGTCGGCGTCCAGATGCGCGTAAGCTTCTTCGCCTCTTGCGCCCCTGACCTCGGCATCAGGGATCTCAAAACGATCCTCCTGCCCGCCAGGGTACCGGTGCTCACCTCCTTCAAGCGTCCTGAAGAAGTGGCTGCGTCCGAGCCCGCGCTCGATCGAGCCTTTGTTGATCACGAGTGCGTCCTCGATGTTGTAGCCCTCAAATGATAGCACTGCGACCACAAAGTTCTGACCTGCCGGGCGGCTATCAGCACCGATGGCGGTTGACGTAACAGTATTCACGATCGGACGCTGCGGATAATGGAGAACGTGTCCGCGGGTATCAGACCTCAGTTTTAGGTTTGCCGCAGGAAGCCCGATGCACTGCTTTATCATGGCGGCGCCCATCGTGTTTCTCGGAGATGCGTTATGCTCAGGGAACGGGACCATGCCAGTGCAGATTCCAAGAATCAGGGCTGGCTCGATCTCGAGATGCGTGTGCTCTGGTGTGATGTCCGCTTCGGCGACAGCGATCAGCGCGTTCTCTTCCTCTTCTGCATCAAGATACTCGATCAAACCCTGCGATATAAGATCGTTAAAATCGAGATTGCCGCTCTTGAGTTGTTCGATGTGCTCATCGGTGATCCGTGATCCGCCACCTTCCACCACGATCAATGGGCGGCGAGCCCGTCCCATATCGGTGTTGATGAGCACGTCATGCCCCTGCAGCGCAACATTGAGCTGACAGTCGATGATCCCCTGCCGCCGCTTCATCCTGATCTCGCGCACCAGTTCCGCAGTATTTTCATGGATGCCGACCAGTTCGCCATTCAAAAACACCTTGCCTCTCATTTATCATCGCCCCCTTTGTACCGCAACGACGCCGCACATATAAAGCTCATCCTTGATGCCTTCGGTGAATTCAACTCCGGTAGACAGTTCCACCATCTGGGCAAAGTTCTTTACGAGACCACAGTTAGGACCTTCTGGCGTCTCTGACGGGCATAATCTGCCCCATTGTGTCGGATGCAGGTCTCTTGCCTCGAAATGAGGCTGTGTTCGTGACAGCGGCGAGATCACCCTGCGCAGATGGGATAGTGAGGCTATGTGATCGGTGCGGTCGAGCAACTGCGCGACACCGGTGCGTCCGCCAACCCAGTTTCCGGTTGCAAGCGGATAAACGATCCGCTGTGTGAGCACGTCCGGGCGTATCACGGTCTTGATGCTTAATTCCCGCTTCCTCATGCTTGCGCGCTCTAACTGGTACTTGATATCCCGCGCAAGCCGGTTGAACGAGACACGGAAGAGATCCTCCATCAGATTTCCTGAGAGTTTTAGCCTTTTGTTTGCGTAATGATCCTTATCGTCCATTCCTCTACGATTCAGAGCCAGTTCAAAGCACGCCTCAGCCATTCTTGCCAGAAAATGGGCTTTCACGATCCGGTTTTCCTCGTCGTTGCCGATATGCGGGAGCAGATACCTGTCGAGCACGTAACTGATCCGCCGTGTCTGGTACTCCTTTGTCTGCCTTGCGGCAACGATACTTCCGATCTCCTCAAGCGCATCTCCCTGCGTAAATACCCCGATGTTTACAGCCTCTTCAAGGTTCTCTTTCATAAACTCCTGGATCTCGGGATCATCCGAGACTGCTCTTGCGATCTCCTCATCCGTCTCAAGCCCGAGCGCGCGAACGAGCGTAACAAAATTGATGCGCCCCGGAAGGGATGGGAACGTTACCTCGAGTATCGATTTTCGCCCACGCTCGACCACGGTCAGCGCCCGGTATCCATGCCGCTCTGAGAAGACCTTCGCGATCTCGACCTGATCGCCGTACCTCTGGTCTCTCTCGGTCATGATCTTGTTCGGCGCAAGGTCCTCAAGCGTCATGATCACCCGCTCTGTGCCGTTGGTGATGAAGTAGCCTCCCGGATCGAGCGGGTCTTCGCCGTGCACCTGCAACTCTTCGTCAGAGAGCCCATGCAGGTTGCAGACCTTTGATCGCAGCATGATCGGAAGGATACCGATCTCCACCGCCTGTGATTTGCTCTCGACCTCCTCCTGCACAACGGTCATCTCAAGGTTGATTGGTGCCGAGTATGTGAGGTTGCGCAGCCGCGCATCTGACGGGAACAGCTTATCCACAGCCCCGTCTGCCTCCTTCACCACCGGATGTGAGACCGAAATTGCGCCGAGACGCACGAACGTCTGCGAATCAGTGTCCGTGCCACTGATCTCGGTTTCGATGACCCCCATCTCGCCTATGACTTTCTGAAGACCGTGGTCTATGAATTCGTTGAACGAATCAACCTGATGCTGTACAATCTTGTCCTTGATGAAATATGCTCTGGATAGTGTTTTTCGATCTAACATGTCTTCCCTCACTCGATTACAAGGCGGTAAAACAGAGACTCGCCAGCAGTTTTGCTCGTTCTCGCAATTTCTATGATATCGCCCGGATTCGCACCGATCTCTTTGATTGCCGGATCGGTCATCCGGATCTTGGATAGTTTCTCTTTTTCGATGTTGTATCTACCGAGTATCGTCTCCACCTCATCGTCATCGAGTACCCGGTGTCCCGGAACCATTATATGTTCAAGTATGCTGAATCCTATGAAAATCCCTCCGCAGAACCGTGATGGTGTTGCGACGGGCTCGAAGGGATTTGAACCCTCGGCCATCGGGTTTCCGCACGTAGCAGCAACGCCGCCGCAGACGTTAAAAGCCCGGTGCTCTGCCTGACTGAGCTACGAGCCCATCCATAGCTGAACCTACACCACTTGGAAATCGAGAGGACGATGGTATCACTATGGCGCACCAACAGTTCAACGCACCCATACATATTAAGGTTTTCCTGCGGGTAGTCCCGAGACATGACCAAGAACAGGATCAGATCAACACAGCGTTGACGAACCCTTCCTGTCCGGGTCGGTTGGTCACCCGTGCCGAACCAAGCTCGGTTTTGATGATCGCGCCTCTGGTGATGATGTTTCGCCTGGTATAGTACTGGTTCGCAGGATTTCCTTCCACGGTCTCGATCGTGGTTTTGCGGGTCGTTGCGTCCTTCGGATCGGTCACGTTCGCCACATCGCACCGGTGAAGGCGCATCTTCTGGTTTCCGCCGAAGGTGCGCACCTTCTTGCTGCGCATCGCTGCAAGATGGGTGTCAGTAGCGTCACGCCCGATCTCGAACTTCCGTTTTCCGCGGTTTCTTATATGTCTGCCACCGCTTGGCTTGCGTCTTGACTTTCCTTGCCATTTCATGATTTGTTTCTCCTTGATGTCAGCGTCCCGGCCGGGACTCGAACCCGGGTCTAAGGCTCCGCAAGCCCTAAGGATATCCGCTACCACATCGGGACGCATCACCTTTGTGCCTGTGGATTATTAAAGGTTGTCTGCCTGTGCCCGGACACTTGTTTGATCTCGTCTGTGGGATGTCACCACAAAAGGTCCCTCTGGCGTGGGCAGGTATGGATGGGTTAATATATCTGTGGAATCACTGATACAGTTATAATGAAGCGCATGCGGGCAATCGAGACGATCACGGAAGAACTGACAGACGAACTTGTGGTCTGCAATCTCGGATTTCCGAGCCGGGAACTGTATGCACTCCACGATCGAAAGACGCATTTCTACATGCTCGGCTCGATGGGGCTCGCATCGTCGATCGGACTTGGCATCTCGCTCTCGCAGCCGCGGAAGGTCGTGGTTCTTGATGGCGATGGCTCGCTCCTGATGAACCTCGGATCGCTTGCAACGATTGCAAACCATGCGCCTGAGAACTACCTGCTCGTCGTTCTGGACAACCGGTGTTACGGCTCGACCGGGTGCCAGCCGACCGCCACATCGAAGGTGACTGACCTTGCAGCGATCGCGTCGGGCGCTGGTTTGCGCGAGGTCAAAACGGTATCGACGGCGGAGGGGATACGGTCATGCGTGCATGGCTCGGGCGTGTTGATCATAACTGTAGATCCAGGGAATGCTGAGGTGCCAATCATTGATCGTGAGCCTGTAGAGATCAAAAGCAGGTTTGTGCGAGAGATACGTTTTGGTTAGCCGGTTTTTGGTCGGGGAAAGTTTCACGGGATATTCATGAGGGGCTGAGGTGTGCGGGGTGTCAGGGCACTATCCAAAAAGTCCCCGGGTGTTTTCATCGATCATATAGACTCGTGGCATTCGTTTAAACGTATATTGCACGAATTTAGTTGCCTTAAAATCCAGTAATTTCACCGAAATGTCTCGGGTTGTGCTCCAAAGGGCCAGGAAAACTACTAAAACACCAGAGCTACGTACTTACTTAATATTGTGTGGATATCCGCATATAAAACCACGAGATTACACAAGATTAACACAGAAATCTTGTGGAAATCTGTGTAGTCTTGTGGTTCCTACCACAAGTTACCCGAGCATGCATAGAGCTACGACACCACGTCCTCGAGCCGCCCCATCTCTATCGCAAGCTTGATTTCCTGCGCGATCCGCTTACCTGTGGATAGATCAGGCTCGATCAGGTCTGAATATGGCGAGCCGGACACGAACAAATTCGTGCCTGCAACAATCCGGGCTGAGATCTCGAAGACCTTGAACTCGAGCGTGTCGGTACAGATCGTTTCGAGGCAGAACGGACCGATCATCCCGCCAAATAGTTCAATTGACCGCTCCACGACCCTCTCGCCCAGTTCAAACACTTTTGGCAGTAAAGACTCACGCAAAACCATCGGCAGGTTTCCTGTGACCACAAAACTCGGATCAATGCCCGAAGATGCCCCGATCTTGTAAAGTTCGTCGATGTTGGACTCAATCCGCCTGTCGATTCCGAGCAGTTCGAGCACACCATCCCCGACACGATAACCATCAACTCTTAACGGAGAGTAGAAGAAATGCAGATAATACCTTGTTCCAAGCACAAATTCCTGGATGACGTACTCCTCACTGGTATCAAGCTTATCCTCAATTTCCCGCTGGTTCTTTGCTATGAAAAACCCGCGTCCACCCTTCGCGCCATGGTACTTCACGATCACGGGACCCGAAACGTCAGCTGGCGACGAATATTCAGCAGGTACCGGAACGCCGGCGCTTGTAAGCCACGCACGCTCCTTTGTCCGGTCGGATTCCCATTCGAGCACTTTTTTGTTGCCAAAACTCGGGACTTCGAGACGTGCAAAGTCCGATGCTCCGAGATACTCAACAAACGATCCATGAGGGATTATGATCACATTTTTCTCGATTAATTCAGGAGTTTTTTCAACAATCTCCTGATACGAGCCGACTGAAAAAAATTCATCCGGTTTTGCGCAGGGATATGCATCGTAAAATCGAGGAGGTTTTCCAAGACAGATACCAAGCGTTTTGAACCCTTCTTTACGAGCGCCATCAAATATCTGAAGGCTTGTGTGCGAGCAAACAGTCGCGATCGTGGGATTTTCGCTTTCGGTCATGGTTGGGGGTTTGATCGGGTGGATGTAGGTGGATGTATAAGGAGGCCGGAGCCGGGATTCGAACCCGGGTCGTGGGATCCACAGTCCCATAGGATGACCAGTCTACCCTACCCCGGCATTGGTGGTTCGGGTGTTAATCATAACATCGCTGCGAACATAAAAAGGTAATGGCTCCCGGGCAGGGGCTGTGCGAATGCTACTTTAACCATGGTCGGACCATGGTCGGCGTCACCCTGCAGTGGCGATATGGTAGTCATCGGGACGCCGTTAATTTCCGGGTGGACCCGGGTCCTGCCTGCGCCCAAAGATTTATGCGCACCCAGAGATCAGGAACGGTTATGCACTGCGATTTTCACGATATTCGAACCATCTCAGGATATTCCACCAGCATCGTGATCGATAACGGAAAGATCGAGGAGATTGCCAGTAACCTTCTGAGCGGCGCGGGGATCCGGGCGCTGACCGGTGGTTCATGGGGTTTTGTCACAACTGACGACTTATCAGGCATTAATTCCGCGCTGACCTCGGCAGAGGAGCTTTCCGCAAGTATCAACCGGATGGTTCCTCGGGAGAAGGTGACACTTGCTCCAATCCAAGATAAGGCGGTATCGATGCGGGCGTCTGTAAAAGAGAACCCGGGCGATATTCCGATCGAGGAAAAGATCGAGTTGATCAGGGATATCGAGCAACATGCCCGTGTCGATGGCGTCACAAGTACAACTGTCATGTACTCGGAGTCATACGCCAAAATCAGGTATCAAAATTCGGAAGGGATTGATCTTGAGCATGATACTTTCCGAACGGGTTTTGCCGTCACTGCGGTGGCGTCTGATGGAACAACATATCAATCAGGAAGAAAAAGCCGTTTCGGAGTTTGTGGGTATGAGTTATTCAAAAAACACGACGCTCTCGCTCTTGCAGAGGTGGCTGGCACGACTGCGATCAGATTGCTCAGCGCACGCCAGCCAGAGGGCGGCGCAATGCCATGTGTGCTCGATCCGGAGCTTGCAGGCGTATTCATCCACGAGGCGGTAGGACATGCCGCCGAGGCTGATCTGGTGCTTGAGGACTCATCGATCCTTGCCGGGAAGATCGACAGCACAATCGCAGCGCCCGGCGTCACAGTGTACGATGATCCGACGATGGATGGGTACGGGCAGTACCCGTTTGACGCGGAGGGCGTGCCAGCAAAGCGGACAACGCTGATCGACCGCGGCGTGCTCTGCTCGTATCTGCATTCAAGGGAGACCGCTGGCAAACTTGGTGAAAGTGGAAATGGGGATGCGTCCGAGGGTGGCGGTGGGAATGCACGTGCGCAAGGATGTGCCATTCCGATACCGCGCATGAGCAACACGTTCATTGCAAATGGCGATATGAAATTCGAGGAAATAATAGAAGAACTCAAGAACGGGGTTTATCTCAAAGGATCACGCGGCGGGCAGGTCAATACCGGCGAGGGCATCTTCCAGTTCAATGCGGAACTTGGTTTTGTGGTGCGAGATGGCGAGATATGCGAGATGCTGCGAGATGTGTCGCTTTCAGGGCAGACGCTTGAGATCCTGAAGAATATAACCGCTGTCGGCAATGATCTTGAGTTTAATTCCGGATGGTGCGGGAAGAGCGGGCAGACCGTGCCTGTGAGTGATGGTTCGCCGCATATTCTTGTGAGCAGCGCGGTCGTCGGCGGAAGCGGGTGATCCTGCGGTTGCTGATTGTTCATTCTGCCAGTTCTGCAATCTCTTCATCTTCTGCTCTCCATGCAGGATCCACGATGCAGAGAAAGACCAGCTCGCAGGTTCCAATATTTTTTATCCGCTGAACTGAGTTTGGAGGGATGTAAATCACCTGTCCGGAAAGCACTTTCTCTTTTTCGTAGTCTACATACATCTCTCCCTCTCCTTGCAGTATATAGTAGACTTCCGAACTTTTTAACCTGTGTTCGTGAGTGATTTCGCCAGGTTTCACCGTTGCGTGAGCAAGACTGTACCTTGCAGAAACATCTTCATTCAGAGGGCTTAATAACTCCCTCAGGGTCGTATTATCGCCTGCGATTATTTCCTTGCACTTCTTCAGGTCTTTTATGAACATAGGGACACCTCCCGGGTTTCTGGGGTCAGACCGGGATCACGGATGATACTCTGGGGGGTGATCAACGGGATTTTCCTGAAAAACTTATTTGCAGTCTTGATCGTCATTATTCAAAAGCCCCCTGCCCCATACCCCATACCCCATGCCTCCGCCCCGCGTAATCGCGTAGTCGCCCGGAGCCTTCTTGCCGACCCACTTCTTGACCCGGGGTCTGCGGCGAGATCTGCATCAGCACATCTGGATGGGATATTTTAACCCCATCCGTCCACATGAAATAGCGAAGAGCCAAAGAAAGGTTATACGAACATGAAAGAGATGGGCTGATTTAGAGCGCCCGGATCTACATCATAAAAGTGATAACATGAACATAGAGATCATAGGAACCGAATCGTT
>DAOVGO010000098.1 GCA_030672345.1 Methanosarcinales archaeon
GTGTATGACCGCTCCATCGAGTTCCACTTCCAGCCGATACGAAACATTGGTGTATTCGTGATTTACGATGCCTATAATCAACTTTCCATCCTCTCCGACCGTAAGCTGCGTTGGATACTCGTCTGCCATCCCGTTTATGCCAAGAATATAGAATTCTGTGAACTTCTCGCCCTGTTTGGGCGTTACGATGACATAGACGACCATGCAGATCGAGGCAATGATCGAAATAAGCAGGATAATCGTCAGTATCCTGTCAATATCCCATCCGGTTCTTCCAAGTTCCATCAAATACATCTATATTCCTGACGGTATTTATCCTTTGACCATCTGCGATAGGGTTTTAAGTTCTGCCGATAAGAATCAGAACGATGAACAAGGATGTACGGAATATTGCCATTGCAGTCCTGTCTGTGCTGTTGATAGGTATAATAGCGGTCGCATTATTCTTGTACGCCGATTCCGATATCGCGCTGGCGTTTGCAATCATTGGCGTGCCAGCCGCCATCATCATTGCGTCCGTATGGTACATCAAATCGGTGAAACAGCGGCGGCTCGAGGACCCGGCTGCCCGCGTGAAGATCCGTGAACTGCGCGACATCGGCAGGGATTTTCTCCATCTGCGCAGCCGGATGCATGAGATCGAGGACGTTCATGCAATCACAATCCAGCAGAGCGCAGGCGAGATGGAGGCTGTCGAAGGCGCGATAGAAAGCAGCGGTGGGAGCATCGATCCTGACCGCCAGACGGTCAACTGCGACCAGGAGGTCATCAAAGGCGTGACCCTCTTTGCGATCAGGGGCATCGGTCAGAATCTTGATCAGGCAAGGCTGGATTTCGTTGATCGGCTGTATGACGAGGCGGTCGGAGGCACCGCTGACGCACGCACAAAACTCGAGACACTCGACGCCGCAGGATACGATCTTGCCTCGTATCTCTCTGAAATGGACTCTCTTACGCTGCCGAATAAGGATCTCGAAGAAATTGTTGATTATCTGGATCGACTGAAGACCATTACTGAAAATGCGCTGCGGAAGTGCGCGGATGGTGCAGCTAAGCTTGCAGCCCACGCCGTTGATCTGCCGCCCGGTGCGCAGGACATGCATGGTGTGCGGGTCGAAGAACAGATACAGGCGCAGGATTACGAGGAAGCGGTATCCACGCTTGAAGAGGGCATCACTGCGCTGAAGACCGCAACAAAAGAGGAATTTCAGGCATACCGGGACTCGCTGCTCGAGGCTCTCGATATTGCAATCGGTGTCGTGGATCATGAAAAATTTACAGAGCTTAAAGAAGAGGTGCTTGACGCATCAAGTCCTGAAAAACTCGTGAGACTCAAAGAGATCGGAGATACGTTCGTGGAACAGTGCCAGTCGGTCGTTGACCGGATGCATGGTGAAATATCGAGCACAGAAGATCGCATAAGAGAGTTCATGCCTCCTGATTATTTCTGGAATGAAAGCGGGCTTGCAGAGAAGGAATTCGCACTGAACAGAGAAGATGCAAGGGATGGCGATGGGGTCAGGCACGCTGCCGAATCGTTTGCAACCATGGTAGATGAACTGGCTCCAGCGCTGGACACAGGTCGCAAAGCATACAAGATGTTGAGCAGCTATCACCGGACGGTCGGGCGCCAGATACGGAAGATACTGATGGCTCATGATGTGGCTTCAGAAGACGATCTGAAGGTTGCGCACCCTGATGACTTCCTGCGTCTGTACGATTACTACCATTCTGATGCGACATACAGCGCCAGCGACCGGATGCTCCGTCTTGCAGAGGGTGCAAAGGTGATCGAGAACCCGCTGCCGATTACAGTCACTGATGCCGAAGGAAACGGGATCGAATGCGCAAATATAACTCTGATGCTCGAAAGCGGCATCGGCGTGACTCTGAGATACGTAACAGGCGAGGACGGGAGCGTCACGATCGAGAATCCGGGTGATGGCAGGTACATGCTAACAGTGAGTGCCGCTGAGTACCGGGAGTACGAGGGCACAGCGGTGCTTCCGGCGCAGAAGATCGATATCACGCTTGAGCGGATGGGCATCAAGGACTATCTGTGTCGAAAGAAAGCACAATCGATCAAGAGCGACCTCAAACGGTACTCATCAGATGTCTTGAAGGAGATTGACCGAAACGGAATCGTATCATCGGAGTTCGACATGTATATCAACAGGGAGTACCGTGCGTGTCTCCTGTACATACTTTCGGAGGAGTACCCCAATCTGCGGTTTGTTTCGTCTGATTCGGGATATCTTCTGTACGATGAGCCAAGAATGGTGTCCGGACTGATCGATGCGGCTAAAACGATGGGGAAGGACAGTTACGCTACTTCTGACTTTGATATCCCGCTTCCGGCAGAAGAGATCCTCCATCTTGCCAGAATCGCTGAAGAACAGGGTGTTTCTATCCGGGTGGATGTGTGATGGGGCGAGACCGGATGACGTTACTTGACCGTGCTCGCAACCACGAGATCACCGAAGAGATCAGGTGCGTGGCAGAGGCTGAAGGGATCGATGCCGAAAAACTGCGGCGGCTGGTTGCGTCCGGACGCGTTGTGATCCCGGGTAATATCTGCTCGAGAGCAGCACCCGTCGGCATAGGCGAGTGCATGCGCACAAGGATCAATGCCAATGTCGGGACATCGGTTGATTTTGCGGATGTCGGGAAGGAGATCGAAAAGGCGCGTGTCGCAGTCAGGTACGGCGCTGATGCTGTGATGGATCTCTCAACAGGCGGCGATCCGGACGCTGTGCTGGGTGGTGTTCTTGATGCGGTCAGCGCGCCTGTTGGCACGGTCCCGATCTATCGTGCGGTCTGCAGCAGCACGCCGCTGCCAGATGTGACCTCTGACGATCTTTTTAATGCGGTCCGGAGCCATGCAGAGCGCGGCGTGGATTTTATGACGGTTCACGCGGGCGTAAACCGGCACGTGATCGACTGCCTCATAGAGAGCGGTCGCATAATGAATGTTGTGAGCCGCGGCGGAGCGCTCACCATCGCATGGATGCTCCACCATGATTGCGAGAATCCGTTTTACGCTGAATACGATTATCTGCTCGAGATTGCGCGTGAGTACGATGTCACGCTCAGCCTCGGTGATGGCATGCGCCCTGGCTGCATCGCCGATGCCAGCGACCCTGCGATGTTTGCCGAGGTAGTCGCGCTCGGCAGACTGGTCAGGCGTGCAAGGGCAGCCGGAGTCCAGTGCATGGTCGAGGGTCCCGGGCATGTCCCGATGGATGACATCGAGCCGGGAGTGCGCACCATGAAACAGATCTGCGATTTTGCCCCGCTCTACCTGTTAGGTCCGCTTGTCACCGATATTGCGCCGGGTTATGACCATATCACCGGCGCGATCGGCGGCGCAATCGCCGGCATGTATGGCGCGGATTTCCTCTGCATGGTCACGCCAGCCGAGCATCTCGCGCTCCCGACCAGCGATGACATCAGGGAGGGGACGATCGTCACGAAGATCGCCGCCCACGCAATCGATCTCGTGAAGCCGGGCGTGCGCGAGCGGGCGTTTGCGCAGGACCGGGCGATGGCGCTTGCACGAAAGCACCTTGACTGGGATGCACAGTTTGAGTGCGCAATCAATGGCGAGCGTGCGAGATCGATTCATGAGGCAAGAGGGAGTGGTAGCGATGCGTGCTCGATGTGCGGGGAACTGTGCGCGATCGAGGTGATGAAAAGAGCGCTGGAAGGGCGGGAGTGAGATTGCAGACTCTTTACTTTCGACGCCAGCCATTTTTAACATCCGGAGACCGCCATTTACCAGATGCTCAAAATAGCTGGCGATCTCGGTCTTCATCGGCTTTGTGCTCGGGCTCATCCCGGGCATACACACGAAATTTACACCATCTGGGATGTATGATGGTTTAACATGATCATCAGAGCATCGAGGGATGTTATCATGCCGTCATCGTTCACGTCCGCATCATCGTCATGCTCTCCGCGCACCGCCATCTGGAGTGCAATTACGGCATCTGCTGCTGTGATCTGACCATCGTGGTTGAGGTCGCCTTTTTGTGGCATATCCTCATTCCACGGCTGCATGAGCGGGAAGTAGTCAACGCTATCCGATGGGATTGGGTGGGGTGTGTCGCCGATGCCGTCTGTGTCGTTGTCGCAGCCAGCATAGTCGCTGTAGTAGTTCCCTTCGGTGCTGGAGTTCCAGAAGTTTGTGCAGTCAGAGAGGTCGTAGGCATTGCCGTTGTTATCTATGAAATTGTTGTGGTAAATGAGATTGTTGCTCGAATCAAGCATGAGGGCAATACCACCATCATCGTTGTTTGAGCATGTGTTGTCAGTGAGGATGTTGTTGCTCGAATCAGCCAAACAGATACCGCCGCCACGGTTGTTTGAGCACATGTTAGCGGGGAGCGTGCTGTTGCTTAGATGCCACAGCAAGATGCCAAACCAATTGCTGAAGCATGTATTACTCACGAGCGTGCTATTACTCAAATGATACGAGTAGATGCCATAGTGATTATTTGACGCATTGTTGTCTTTCAGCGTGTTGTTGCTTGAATAATGTAGACAGATGCCATAGTCGTTATTTAATACATTCACGTTTTCTATCCTTGAGTTGTTAGTTTTCCAGAAAAACACGCCGGCACCATTATTTGTGAGAGTGATGTCTTTTATCGTGATGTTGTTACACTGGATGC
>DAOVGO010000095.1 GCA_030672345.1 Methanosarcinales archaeon
CTTGCTTAAAAATACAATCAGAACAGGTAAAAATCTCCGCATTCTGGATGTCGGGACCTGTACTGGCTTTCTGGCTCTGTTTCTTGCAGAGATGGGGCACAACGTTACCGGAATTGGCATATCCAAATGCATGTTGGAACAATCGCGTCAGAACGCCGGCAATATTCACCTATCTGTTGATTTCATGCACCCGTCGCTATTCATGGCGCTCGGGGAGAAATAGAACCAAAGTCAGGCGCCTGACCTGAACCCCAACCGACCGCCAATGGGGCCGCTTTGAGATACCGTAAGAAATAACTATAATAAGGTAGAACCAGAAGGAGATTCCAATGGAGGTGAGTAACATTATGAATCGTTCATCAGAATCGATAATCAAAGAACTATCGACAATGTATTCAGTGACCAAGGATATTAAGGATCAAGAAATCCTCCATAGTCCTTCGAATCGTCTTAAGACCTTTTTCCGAAGGTTGGACTATCTGGCTGCGCTGGATCTGGACGATAAATCTGCAGAAGAGATTCTCTGTGCTCCTGAATTTGATTCGGCACTTGCATCTATCGTCAGATTCAGAAATCTATATAGTTTGAGACTCGAAACCGAGAATGCAAACTCCATACTGGATAGTGAAGATCCATGGGATGCGCTGAAACATTTCACCCATTTCTCAAATTATCTCCAACTGGCTCTTACCGAGTACCAGGGATCCGGGCTTGAACCAGGCGATAGCATTGTGTTTATAGGGAGTGGACCACTGCCTTTAACTCTTATAATGCTCTGCCACCAGCATGGTCTCAGAGGGATCGGGATTGAACAGGAACCGGACAGAGCAAAACTCTCAAGAAGAGTTCTCATGCAACTGGGGCTTTCTGATCAGATCGAGATAATAGAAGGAAACCACTTCAGATTGCCTTTGGATGGGTGTAAACTCGTTATGGTGGCTGCAGCAGCTGAACCCAAGAAGGAGATATTTGATCATCTGGCAAGCGTGCTTCCGGCAGGAACAAAGATATCGTACCGCATCTATGAGAAAGGGCTTAGAAGATTATTGGAGACGTCTTCTTTTCTGGAATTGCCTGAACAGTTTGAAGAATACTTAAGGATCCGACCGAAACCACCTGTTAACAATACCGTTGCATTTCTCACCAAAAAGGGTCGCTGATCCGCATGATGATCAACAGTCGATCCGTGCGCGCAAACGTTTCGCTTTTTCTGGGGTTTTCGCATCTATCGGCATAGAGCACTTTGCACTCTCAAGCGCCTGAATCTCGATGGTTGAATCGACAACAGTCAGAAAGACGCTGGTATTGTTGACAGGCGGCTCTGGCTGAACCTTCAGGTATTCTCTGAGCCGTCCTGGCAATTCACAGCGAGAGAACGTGTCCAGCATCCGTCTGAGCCCCTTCTCATAGGTGCGGTATGATATCTTTGTTCCCGCAGGCAGCACGCTTGCCAGATGATCAAATATCTCCTTCTTGGGTTCAGCCTGAGCAGCCACCATGATCAGTTCCGGCATCTCTTCCAGTGGCAGCGTCAGATGGTTTCCGTTGATTATTCTGATCTCCCTGGAGAGCCCGAGCTTCTCAAGCACCCGTCTTGAGAGTTCGACCCTCTCCGGATACTGTTCGATCCCGATTCCGTTGAGCCCGTGCTGGTGGCAGAGTACGATGAGCGTCAGTGGCAGTGGACCGCTTCCGAGAAAGAGAACAGTGTTACCCGGTTTAAGCCCTGCCCCCCGAGACTCGGTTCGCGCCAGCTGGATGTAATTTGGGAAGTATGTGAAATTTGTAAGCGTATTCCATGGATCCCTGCTCTTTAGTATGGAGTTTGCCTGTTCTGCCTCAAGTTCTGCCGTATACCGGCTTCGAAACGTGCTGATAGCATTGAATGCAGAGTTAAATCTGGAATTGGACAAGATCTCTTCTGCGGATCTGTTGTCTATATCAAGTGCGATCAGATAGTCAAGCCGCTGAAAAACGGCTTTGAGATGACCGGAAGGGTCTTGATAGACCTCTCTGTCCACAAAATCCTTGATTGAGTAATGTATCGCCACGATCTCATCAGTTATCGATTCTGCGTAGTGATCTGTTTCATGATCCGTACCGCCGCCAAGACCGGGCATAATCCTTTCGTAGATATCAGAACCATGGACGTGGGTGGTTTCTCTGTTTCTGTAAATTGGGGTCATGCAGGTCATATCAATCACAATGGATGTAAAGATTGTCTAATACTTAAAACCTTCGAAGTACACGGGTTAATTTAAGAAATAAGTCTAATTGTCACGTATAATTTCCGACAATTCCCACATAAGTGGAGTTAAGTGCTATGTTTACTCGATTCGTAATATTTCACTTTCGCGGATGTTTCGAAAAATGCAAGGGTTGCGCGCCCACAAACTATATATAACGTATGAGTGTAACAAAGCGTAAATCGAGATAACACCAGTGTATATCTCGTACATACCAACAACATAGGAGGTAACAAATGTGAATAGAAACATAACAACAATCGTATTTACAGCGGTCCTTCTGATCGGATCCGCTGGCATGGCAGGTGCGCATTTTACGATGGTCTTTCCCAGTGACAGTGAGGCTACCGTATGGGATGTGACACCTGAGGACTACATCGCAGAGCTTGGAGCGACAAAGACCATATACCTGATGTGGGGTCACCCCTACGAACACATACTCTTTGACATGGGGTCTGTACCCGAGGTCTCGGTCATGAAGCCAGACGGTACGGTTGAAAAACTCCCTACGGAAGAGATCACTGTCAGTGGACAGGATGAGGAAGGAGAGCTTGGAACCTTCAAAGCATATAAAGCCTCGTTTACCGTTGATCAGGAAGGTGATTCCATTATCTTCGTGAAATACGAGGACGAGGGCGAGAACCTGATCGACTTTACCAAAGCAGTGATCCACTGCGGTGAAGAGGCGTGGTTTGGCTGGGATTCCAAGGTAGGACAGCAGACCGAGATCATCCCATACATGCGACCTTATGGCATGGAGGAAAGCTTTGTCTTCGGCGGAAAGGCACTGTACGACGGTAAGGTGCTTGCAGGCGCGCCTGTGGAGGTTGAGATATACCACACACTGGATGCTGGAAAGGAGATCGTAGAAACCGCTGAGGAGATGTTCTCGTACGACCCGCCGATGGTATTCACAAGGCTCACCAAGTCCAATGCGAACGGAGAGTTCGTGTACACGCTCGATGAACCCGGAATCTGGTTCGTCGGCGCAACCATGGAACCCGAGACCGGGCAAAACATAAGGGGCGTCTTCATCATTCCAGTGATCGAGGAGTTCCCGCCGGAGGAAGAAGCTCCCTTATCATCTGCGGAACTTGCGCAGGCAGTAGCAGAAGCCAAGCAGGCAGCAGAAGATGCGAAGGAAGCAGCAGCAGGGACGCCCAGCACGCCAGGGTTTGGAGTCATCCTTGCCGTAACCGGAATTCTTGGAGCGCTCTTCCTTGCAATGAGGCGAAAGTGAGAAATCGTCAACTCCTGATCGATAGGGGTTTTACAACCCCTGCCGATCTTTTATTAACTTTCTAAGAAGGTATCAAGGAATGAAAGCGACCAGAAGTCTGGGTGTGCTGGCACTGGTATTGATCCTGTGCATGGCATTGATATGCCCGCCTGCATCCGCACACCGGGTGATCGTGCGGGGACAGGTGAACGAGATCCAGATAAGGGCGTATTTCGGCGGCGGAAGCGCTGATCCCATGGCTTATGCGGATGTGGAGATATATGCGATCAAGAACGGGCAGGAAGAACTCTACAAAACAGGCGAGACCGATGAGAATGGCATGTTCTATTTCGCGCCGAAGATCGGCGTATTCGAGTACAGGGCAGTGGTGGAAGCGACCGGGCATAGAGGCGAAGAGTGGGTGAACCTGACCGAAGGTGCAGGAATTACAGAAGCAGAGCAGGAAGAAGCAGAGGAAGAAGCAGGACTACCGCTCGCACAGATGATCGCCGGGTTCGGATATCTGATCGGGCTTGCCGGAATAGCAATGATCCTTACAGCCCGGAAGATGAAGAAGCGGTATGAAAACAAGTAGAGGATGAAATAAATGGTACACATCTCAGATGGGGTTCTTGCAGAGTGGCTATGGGGGGGTGGCTGGGCGGTGACAGCCATAATCCTTGCTTATGCGCTCTCAAAGATGAAGACCGAGGACGTGCCACGACTCTCGGTCATCACCGCCGCGGTCTTTGTCGCGTCGCTCATTCACATATCGGTGGGACCCACGAGCGTTCACTTCATATTAAACGGCTTCGCAGGCGTGATGCTCGGAATACTCGCATATCCGTGCATCTTTGTCGCGCTCGTCCTGCAGTGTTTCCTTTTCGGGTTCGGCGGGATCACGACGATCGGGATCAATACGGTTAACATGGGCGTCCCCGCACTGATAGCATATCTAATATTCAGAACCGGAACCGGTCTTAACATCAGACCGGAAACAAAGAACCGGGCATCGCTATTTGGCGCGATCGCAGGAGGTGTCGCCGTAGTGCTCGCACTCCTGTTTCTTGCGGCAGAACTGCTCACTACCGGCGAAGAGTTCCTTGAGACGACGGTGCTTGTCGTGAGCACGCACATCCCGATCATCGCGGTCGAGGCGATCTTCACCGGAGTGATCGTCGGGTTCATCGCAACAGTCGAACCTGAACTGTTCGGGAAGAAGTGATACGGCAGTGATACGGCATGATTTCAGAGATCGACAGATATGCGAGCCTCGCATCTCCGATTCATAGATGGGACCCCCGTTTCAGACTCGTATCCATCTTCACACTGATATTCTCAGTCGTCCTTCTGTACAACCTGCAACTGGTCGTAATCGGCATGATATCCGCAATCATCCTGGTCTGCATATCAAAGATCCCGTTTTCATTCGTTCTCTCCCGCATGAAACTGGTATTCATCTTTGTGCTGCCGTTCTTCATCATCATCCCGTTCACGCTCACGGACACGGGGCTCGAGATCGCACATCTCGGCATGGTCACAGTGAGTTACCGGGGGATCGAATCGGTTGAATTCGCCGCGATGATCGTCCTGAAGGCATTAACAGCCGTGATGCTGATCTTCCCGATGATCGGCACCTCCCGGATGGATATCACGATCAAGGCACTCGAGGGTCTGCATCTGCCAAACAAACTGGTCCAGATGTTTGCATTCACGTACAGGTACATCTTTGTGCTGGATGATGAATTCATGCGGACGGATCGTGCGCTCACGTCAAGAGGGTTCAAGAAGCGAGGCGACCTCTACACGCTCACAACGATGAGCAAAGCGATTGCGATGCTCTTTGTGAAGAGCTACGAGCGGGCAGACCGTGTGTTCTATGCAATGAGGTCGAAGGGCTACGCAGGAACGGTCGCCACACTGCACGAGTTTCACGCCGGAAGACAGGACTGGGTCAACGCGGCGTTTGTCGTCGGGTTCGCTCTTCTCCTGCAGGTAGCAGCAACATCTGACACGTTCAGCGCAACCGGAGGGTTCTGATGACTGCGGCTGTGACAGCAACTGCGATACGCGTCAGCGATCTGAATTACACGTACCCTGACGGCACGGTTGCGCTCGAGCATGTCTCATTCGAGATCGAGAAAGGCGAATCCGTAGCACTCGTCGGACCAAACGGCGCAGGCAAATCAACGCTCCTCCTTCACTTAAACGGCATCCTGCACAGCAAAAAATCACGCGGAGCCGTCGAGATCCTTGGCGAGACCGTCGATCCGAAAAAAGTACACGAGATGCCGAAAAAGATCGGAATTGTCTTTCAGGACCCTGATGACATGCTTTTTATGCCCCTCCTTTGCGATGACGTCGCATTCGGTCCGATCAACCTCGGCGTCGAGAAAGTTGATGTGAAACAGCGGGTCAAGGATTCGCTTGAGCGGGTCGGGCTCGCCGGTTACGAGAACAGGGTTTCGCACCATTTAAGCGGCGGCGAGAAGAAACGGGCTGCGATAGCCACAGTACTCTCGATGGAGCCAGAGATCATCGCGATGGACGAGCCCACAGCCAATCTGGACCCGAAGAGCAGGGCTGAACTGATAGAGATTCTCAGGACACTGAAAAGTGAAGGAAAAACCCTTATCATCATCACACACGACGTAAACGCAATTCCCGAACTCGCAGATCGGGTTATCGTCCTCCACAAGACCGTTGTTGCAGACGGAACGACCCGCGAGGTCTTCTCAGACACAGAGACGCTTCTGGCAGCAGGACTCGAGGTTCCGACGATCATGCAGTTCTTTGAGGTGCTTCAGGCGTTCGGGTATCCGTGCAATGTCCTCCCGCTCTCGATCGAGGGCGCTGTCAGTAACCTGACGCAGACGATAGAGAATGGAGACGGGCACATCCATCTGCACATCCATGAGCACACACACATCGAGGTCGATCTTGCCCGGAGCAAGTATCAGCACCATCACCACGCAGCACGGATGCAAGACATCCACAGTGGACCTGGAACTGGTGCCGCCCATTAAGGACATGCCAGTCCAGAATCTCAATATTTCTCGCAAAAGGCAACCAGAACTAATGTGGCTATGGGACCGAAGAGTAGTGAAAGGAGAAACCAGTTGAGACCGCTTCTGTTCTTCCCCTGGGCGATCCCTGCATTGATCAATGCAAGACTGCCCCATCCAAGCGCATAGTCAGGTTCAGGTCCAAAGCTCATAGAACTACCTCCCATTGTTCTGAATCCGATGCATTCATCCGTACCATTCTATCCATCATTTGATAGACTTGCTGTACTTAACAGTACTCCCAAAACAATTGCCCGCGCCGTAAAGCGCGAGATTCCCCACATAACCATAACATTTAAGTATTTATGGATATACAATTCCATCATCCGATAACCTTAATTAATAAAACCATACAAGGCGAGTAATCACAATGTCATGGCAGTTAAGTGTTTTTATCATTATTTTTACCCTGATTATGATTGCATTATACTTCCCACTCTTCGTGCCGGTGGAATGCCGCAAAAGAAAGCGTGGATATACCGCGAGACAGTTGATCAATGGATACTGGACATACACACTGGCAGCCGCCGCCGTATATGGGCTTATGCAGGCACAGTTTCCGATACAGCGGCATCTGAATCTGTTTGTGGATTATGACTGCACATCGTACATCGAACACATAGAAGGGAGTCTGGTTGTCTGTTTTCAGAGCATATCCACACCCGTACTCACGTATCTGATGACATTCGTGTATCTGGTGCTCTTTTCGTCGATCATGATCTTCACATTCCTTGTACTTGCATACACAGAGCAAACGGCAGCACTTAAGCGATTTTCTCTTGTTTTCAGCCTCAATTATTTGATCGCATTCCCGTTCTACCTGCTGTTCCCGGTTACTGTCACCGGCTATGCGTTGCCCGATGTCCAGCCGCTCATGTACGAACTACACCCGCTGATATACGCAGCCATCACCACCGTGGACCCGCTTGACAACTGTTTCCCGAGTCTGCACGCAGCACTCGTGTTCAGCGCGCTTCTGATCATTTACGGGACAAATCTCAGGCGGTACAGGATATTTCTGACATTCGCATTCCCTACGGTTGTTTTTGCCACGCTATACCTTGGTGTGCACTGGGCAATCGATATCGTAGCCGGCATGGCGCTATCGGTCTTCACATTGCAGATCGCAGACCATTGTGGCGAGCGCATCCTATGTTATGCGAACGTCGCAGCTGTCCGGATCGAGAGGCTGATCGGTGTCGAAGAGACGATCATCTGTAGTACATGTGCATGCAAGATCACGACCGTGCCGCATATCAGGTTTGTGAGCTGCCCGGAGTGCGGTACGTGCATCGAGCACAGCGCGCTGTGAGGATTGGTTGATCGGCAGCGGTGCGGTGGCGCACCCCGGATTTTATCGGTCAGAACGATGTGGTACTACGATGCTGTTTAGCTCGCCCAATCGCGATTTTACTGTGACCGGCAGCACTGCTTCGCAATCCACGAATCGAGTGCGTGGTTGAAATCGTCGGCATTCACATAAATCCTGCCGCAGGCGGGGCACTGTGACCCATTTACGGCACGTCCGTAGCGATTCAGCGTCGTTGGTACGGTCAGCGTTCCGCATTCGCATCTCATGGTCTCTGATCCTGACATGGTTATGGTTATCCTGTTGCCCTGGTGTGTAATAATGTGGGTGTACGGACAATTGTAAGATGCAAAGACGCGGTATGGCTATGATGCTGACATTCGAACTGTCCGGCGAGCACGAAACACTGCCAAAAAGCGAGGTGCTCGCATGTATGCGTGCGCTCGGGATCGAGTACCAGGTTGTGAAGAGTTGCGAGCAGTGCCTGATGCTGAATACCAGAACCGAGCCCCGGAGACTATCCTTGATACTGGCTGCAAAGCTTGCGATGACGCATCGCATCATCTTAACAATCTTCGAATGCGGCATATCAGAATCAGATATCCTTGAATCTGCCCGTGGTGCGGAGATGCGGGTCCCATCCGGAGAAACATTCAGCGTGAGGGTGAAACAGATACATCGCTCGCATCTATCATCCACAAACCTTGAAAGACGCATAGGTGAGGTGATTTTTGAAAATAATGCCGGATCGAGGGTGAATTTGAAAGATCCTGATCACAGCTTCAGATTGCTTGTCACTAAAAGTTCATGCATATTCGGAGAGGTGATCGCATCGGTTGACAGGAAGCAATTTTGGGAAAGAAAGCCGCATAAGAAACCATTCTTCTATCCAGGGACTATTTTGCCAGAGGTCTCACGCGCAATCGTGAATCTCTGCGAAATCCACACAAACGATCTCGTTCTTGACCCGTTCTGCGGAACCGGTGGTATTCTGGTCGAAGCCGGCATGATCGGCGCGCGGGTGATCGGAATCGATGTGCAGGAATCGATGCTGCGCGGAGCAGCGATGAATCTCATAGAGTGTGGCTCTGAATATCATTTGCTCTGTGGGGATGCCTGTAATCTGCCTATCGCAGACGAGACAATCGATGCAGTGGTCACTGATCCGCCTTATGGCAGGTCTGCCGTTGTCATGGCAGAATCAGTCGAATCGCTCTACAGGGACGCGCTCTTTGAGATATATCGTGTGCTAAAGCGCGGGGGGCGTGCGGCTGTAATCTCCGATTTTGAGCTTTCAAGGGCAGACGACGCCGGGTTTGCCGTGACCGGGCGACATGCCCAGCGAGTCCACCGGAGCCTGACCCGGCACATCACGGTGCTGCGAAAGTAGCAGGGGACCTGTTAACATGAGCGTTGGTGCTCGAATCAAAATCCGGATGTTTTCGGATGTTCCCCACAAAAACACATCCGACCACGCGATCCGCACCGGCATCCATGTTCATTGTGATGATTCATGAAGTCACCGACCCTCCCACTGAAGAGGCTGTCCCATAATTAACGCCCCGCCAATACCTTTATCACCTTTCCAGCCATATTATACTTTATGGCGTTCATTAGAAGACTCCGCAATCAAAATTGGATGTTTCCCCCAAATATTTCAGATTTAATCGATGAAGACC
>DAOVGO010000059.1 GCA_030672345.1 Methanosarcinales archaeon
GGTCCAGCAAATCGTACGGCAGCCTCGTCGGTCTTGCGACTCGTGCATCGACGCTCTCCCAACATCTGATCTCGATCTGCATGCCGAAATCCCGCGCTCCGTTCCGGATGCCGGTAACCCGGTCATCATGCAGGATCGCCATGTACTGAAAAGCCCCGGTATCTGCAAGTTCGTCCTCGGTGATCGCTGTTGCTTGCCTGACGATCTCGATCCGCTCAGGGGTGGCTTCTCCGATCACGCGGGCGGCAAGAGCCGGTCCCGGAAATGGCATTCTGTTGTAGATTGATTCTGGCAAGCCAAGGGCTTCTGCAACCTTCCGCACACCATCCTTTCGCAGCTGTATCAGCGGTTCTATGATTTTGTATCCGAATGCCCTCTCAGGATCGATTCCAAGTTGCTCGAAGACATTGTGCTGCCTCTTGATCCCTGCAACGGTCTCATCCACATCGGTCAGAATCGTTCCCTGCAGGAGGTGTTTTGCTCCGCTCTCCTTAACGAGTCTGCCGAAGACGTCCCTGTAAAATGTCTGGGTGATCGCCTCTCGCTTCTCTTCGGGATCGGTGATTCCGCGCATCGCATCGAAGAACTCTGTCTTAGCATCGATGATCTTCACGGTAACGCCAAGTCTTTTGAATACCGAAACGATCTGCTCTGGTTCACCATGCCTCATGATGCCGTTATCGATGAAATACGTCTTGAGACGGTCTCCAAGAGCGCGGTGCCCCAGCATGGTGACTGTAGATGAATCGACGCCTCCGGAGAGTGCATTTATTGCAAGACCGTCTCCGACAGTTCCGGATATCGCATCCACCTGCCGCTCTATAAAATCTTTAGTATTCAAAGTTTTTACGGTTATCTCTTCCATTGTGCCATTCTCCATTCGGTTGTATTATGTTGGCAATCAAAACGCTATCAGGATATTTAAGTTTATACCCTGTCAAACCACCGCTCTCCAAGAATCAGTATCACACGCTCGATGTCGCCCTTGCAGAGTTCCACGTCCCCTCTGCGATGCATCAGGATCCGCGATATCACCCGGACATCATCACGGTCCAGCGGCAGATCCAGTTCAGAGAGATATGAATCGTAACGGTGCGGATCGGTCACATACACTCCCCCTTTCATCATCAGATGCTCGATCAGGAATTTGCAGGCGACATAGCAGTCAAAATACTCCTTTGACCATTTTGCTCTTCTGTATGCACGCAATGCGAAATCGAAGTAACGCCGGACGACCTCACCTGACGGCATGGCTGCCCTCCTCCTGCATCGCTCAACATATCCGCTGCCAATGACCGGTTCTCCTTTGAGCACGTTCAGGTAGAAGGGATTTCCGATCGAAAGGTTCTCTTCAAACGCCGCAGTTGTTACGAACGTGGGATCGATGTTGGCATCAATTTCACACAGCACATCCACAATTGAGCTGGTATCACCCAATTCTTCGAGCACGATCAGAACATCGATATCTCTGTACTCTTTTTGCTCGATAAAACTCCCGAACAGGATTGCAGCCGTTACGCCGAACTCCTGAAGGTTATTCCTGATCGCATCCCGTGTAGCCATATAGCCATATCACCCTCACCCTCGCCCGATCCGGCGCAGCAGCTCCTTGGTGCCCATCGCATTCACCACATCACCCGGTTCCAGCCATGCCCTGCGAGCGACATGCACACCAAACTCCATGTAACCGAGATGGTTGGTCGAGTGCGCATCCGTGCCTATCGCAAGCATCACTCCTGCCTCCTTCGCTTTCCTTGCGTTGATGTCGCTCAGATCGAGGCGGGATGGGAATGCATTGATCTCGAGCGCCGTGCCGGTCTCAGCTGCAACCTCGATCACCCTGTCGATATCGATCTCGTAGCCCACTCGCTCGCCAAGCAGCCTGCCTGTCGGGTGCGCGAAGATATCGACATGCTCATCAACGATTGCCCGCACGATGCGGGAGGTCATCGTCCGTCTGTCCTGACTAAAACCGGAATGTACCGCTGCAATGACGATATCAAGCATCTCAAGGACGCTACCTGGGTAATCCAGCGTCCCGTCCGCACGGATGTCCACTTCGCTGCCGGCAAGAACTCTGAAGCCGCTGGAGCTCTCATTGGCGTCATTGAACGCATCGATTTCGTTTATCTGTCGTATCAGGCATTCTTCGCTAAGTCCGCCCGCTATCCCTCTTGATCTCGAATGATCTGATATGCAGAGGTATTCATACCCCATCCCAATGGCAGCCTCTGCCAGTTCGGGAATGCTGTTTGCGCCATCGCTCCATATCGAGTGGACATGGAGATCCCCCCTGATGTCGCTTTCTGTTACGAGGTCTGGCAGCGTGCCCGCGATCGCCGCCTCGATCTCGCCTCTGTCCTCGCGCAGTTCGGGAACGATGAACGGCAGCCCGAGCATCTGGTACACCTCCACCTCTTCGCCGCATGGTGTCAGTATCCCAGTTTCCTGATCTGTGATGCCGTATTCGCTGAGTTTAAGCCCTTTCTTAATCGCGATTTCTCTGAGTCGGATGTTATGCTCCTTTGATCCTGTGAAATGCTGGAGCAGCGATCCAAACGATGCCCTATCAACGATTCTCAGATCGATCTGGATATTTTTAAGGATCACCGATGCTTTTGTGGCACCGCTCCCGATCACCTCGGTGACCCCTGGCATCGATCCGAACGCCTCGATCACTGCCTCCGAATGGTCGGCATCAGAGGTTGCAATAAAATCGATATCGCCAACGGTCTCCCTGTGCCGCCTCAGACTCCCTGTTGCGGTGACGTTGCTTGCATGCGGGCATCTTTCCAGATATTTCATCACAATCTCAGCAACCGGGAGTGCTACGCCGAGCGGGATTCGCTTATCCATCTCTTTTGATCTCCGGATCGCAAGGAGGATCTTTTCCTCGGACTTCGCGCCCATCCTCGGGAGTTTTCGCAGCTTGCGCTCGATCGCTGCTTTTTCGAGTTCATCGAGCGTTGTTATGCCGAGTTGTTCGTGAACGAGCCGCACCGTCTTCGGACCGATGCCAGGGATATCGAGCAACCCGAAGACATCGCCAGGAATTTCGCTCTTCATCTCCTCGTAACGCTTGCATGTGCCCGTTTCAAGGATTTCTGCGATCTTTTTGGCGATTCCTTTTCCCACGCCCGGTATCGCCTCGAGTTTCCCATCTCCGGATAGCTGTTTGATATCCACGTCAAGGCTTTCGATGTTTCTTGCGGCTTTCTGATACGCCCTTGTTATGAACGGATTCTCGTCAAGGAACTGCGAGAGCGTCGCCATCCTGTAGAATATCAGAGCGACATCCGAATTGCCAAGGATTCTGCCCATCAGCCGATAATCTGGCGGCGGGTTCTATAATGTTTGCTCTTGGCAGGGGCAAGATACTGCGCCATTATATGTTTACTCAAAGCCCCAGTTCTCTCAGTTTCTCAGATCCTGGTTTGCCATCTTCCCATCCGCGAAGTTCGTAATACTCTGGAAGCATCCGATCCAGATGCGATACATGACCTCTGGAGGGTCCATCCGGCATCGGCTCGCTCATTAATCTCTTCGGCAACGTGTCGTCCTTTTCATCAAACCCGTACTGATTGATCATCAATCTCTCGAGATTGGTTATCCGCTCGCCGATCATCAGCAGTTCCTGATCATCCATCTCCCACCCTGTTATGCATGAGAGCATGTTAGCATAATCGGGTAATCCGAGAGCAAACGTGTTGAAGAGACAGACCACTGATGAGTTGACAACCGATGTGAAATCCTGAAATGTCTTGACCCACTGCGCTTTTCCTTCTGTTGTATGCGGATCCAGTTTTTCAGGAAGCCCAAGAATCTCCGGCGATATCAGGTAGCCGCTCACATGACAGCCGCCACGGTTGGCGGTTGCATAGTTGAGACCGATGCCCTGCACAGCACGTGGATCATAAGCAGGAAGTTCGAGACCTTTCACGCTCATCGAAAGCTCTGGTGCACCGTATTTCTCCCCAAGCCTCAACGAACCGAGAGCTAAATCATCACCGATCCCTGCACGGTATGCGGTCATCCATACCGCTTCCACCATCGCTCCGGCGTTCCCGAACGTTAGATTGAGACCGTGCAATCTCGATTCCGGAATCTTTCCCCTCTCAACGAGTTCCATGGCAGATGCGATGGTCGTGCCTGTTGAGATGGTATCGAGCCCGAGTTCGTTGCAGAGATGGTTCGCCTTTGTGATCGCATCGAGTTCTGTGATCCCGCAGTCAGAGCCGAATGCGAATATCGTCTCGTATTCGGGTCCTTCCCCTCTGGTCACGCTGAATACTCCATCCGGAACTGCTGTGGATCTCCCACAGCCGATCGGACATCCCCAGCACGCTTTCTTTCCGGTTAGATACGTATCAGCAAGCGTTTCACCACTCTGTTTACCGGCATCAGGGAAATATCCGGTCTGAAAGTTCCGCACAGGATAAGCAACATGTTCGTTGATGATATTGACGAGCACCGCTGTCCCATACGTTGGAAGCCCCTCACCAGTGACCGGGTTCTCCTTTATCTTCCGGATAGCGCTCTTTACGTGTTCCTTCATCTCATCAGGTCTTGCAACCGTCACCTTCTCAGTACCATACACAGCGATTGCTTTGAGTTTCTTGCTGCCCATGACAGCGCCCATACCGGTTCTTCCAGCTGCCCGGTAGTTGTCGTTGATGATGCATGAAATCGGGACCATATTCTCGCCAGCAGGTCCGATACATGCGACCGATGCGTTCTCTCCGATCTCTGCTGTGATCTCATCGATCGTCGAGAATGTGGTCTTCCCCCATAACCCGGCAGCATCCACGAGTTCAGCCTTACCATCGATCACTCGAAGGTATACCGGCGTATCTGATGCGCCTCTCACAACGATCGCATCATATCCGGAAGCCTTGAGGAGATGCCCCCATCTGCCGCCTGAGTTCGAGCTTCCGATAGAGCCTGTGAGCGGGGACTTCATCGCCATCACATGGTATCTGCCACCAGTCGGGAAACTGGTGCCTGTTGCAGGTCCTGTTGCAAATACGATGATGTTATCAGGACCGAGCGGATCGACGTCAGGCTTGAAATCATCATAAAGAATCTTAAGCCCAAGCCCCTTACCTCCAAGGAACTTACGTGCGGTTTTTTCGTCGATAGATCGTTCAGCAAGTCTGCTGCTGTTCAGATCTACCTCCAGAATCTTTCCCATGTATCCATTCATATCCATACCTCCCGGCAGGGTTTTCTCAAAGCTCATATCTGAGATGCTAAATCCGGATGTGCAGGAGGGGTTATAAGCGTGTGGGTAGTTTTTTAAGACTTTTGCTCTGAAAATAGTCATGCAGCCAAGGTGACCCTGGGGGGCTCACAGAGTGGGATTGCGAAATGATGGGACTGTCGGTCGAATAATATTGTCCCAAAGCCGTTGTGACCGAAACCTTTATGTACCCACATTATACAACATTTAGTACTTTCGGTGAGGTGCACGATTGCGACGACTCGGAATTATTCAACATCGATTCGGTCCCATGTTGATTGTGAGAAATAGCAAACAAACCCCACCGATTGGTTCGGTCGTAGTAACCAATACGATGAAACGGGTCGGGACTGTACAGGAGATCTTCGGACCCGTATCTCGCCCATATATATCTGTTAAAATCGATAAAATCAATAAAAAACACGATGATTCGGAATTGCATGTATCAGAGAACCAGAAATTGTATACCTTATGAGGGGTGGATATGATCATGACAGAAGTCGAACGAGTAATTGAACGTCCTGAAAAGATAAAAGAACGCATAAAGCAGCGCAGAGAACGTGAGCAGGAGCGCGAGGTCACCGAGTGTCCTGAGTGTCACAGTCGCATCATTGAGCGGGATTATGAGCGTGCCGAACTGGTCTGCGGTTCGTGCGGGCTGGTCATCGAGACGAACATCATCGATCAGGGACCTGAGTGGAGGGCATTCGATAGCGATCAGCGGTTGAAGCGAGCCAGAGTCGGATCTCCGATGACCTATACGATTCACGACAAAGGGCTTTCGACCATGATCGACTGGAGGAATCGGGACTCGTATGGCAGAACGATCTCCACAAAGAACCGTGCCCAGCTGTATCGACTCAGGAAATGGCAGCGCAGGATTCGTGTCAGCAATGCAACCGAGCGGAACCTTGCGTTCGCACTATCCGAGCTTGACCGGATGGCGTCTGCGCTCGGACTGCACCAGAACGTCAGGGAAACAGCTGCCATGGTCTACCGCAAGGCAGTTGAGAAGAATCTGATTCGCGGGCGGAGCATTGAGGGCGTGGCTGCATCTGCACTGTATACGTCATGCCGCCAGTGTTCTGTGCCAAGAACGCTTGATGAGATCGGAGAGGTGTCGAGGGTGACCCGCAAAGAGATCGGGCGCACATACCGTTTCGTTGCACGGGAACTCGGGCTGAAACTGAAGCCGACATCACCAATCGATTACATCCCGAGATTCTGCTCAGGTCTCGGACTGGGCGGGGATGTGCAGGCGCGTGGTATCGCGATCCTTCGGGCTGCGATGGAGCAGGAACTGACCAGCGGGCGCGGACCCACCGGAGTTGCGGCGGCTGCAATATATATCGCATCCATCCTCTGCGATCAGCGCAGAACCCAGCGAGAGGTGGCAGAGGTGGCAGGCGTGACCGAGGTGACGATCCGCAACCGATATAAGGAGCTTGCAGAGGAACTGGACATCGAGATCGTACTCTGATTCTGATTCCGGCTCGCAAGGGATGGGCGATTACTCGTCTTTCCTTATCTTCAGAAGCGGTTACCGGGAGCATCCTGCTGTATATTGCTTGCGGCGATGCTCTCTGGCAGCCGGGTATTTTATAACCATTTTATCACCCCCTATTCGTTGTTGAGCCTGCATGCACGAATACGGTTGCGATCACCGCCGGCGACTCATAGCCCTACCGCCTGCACCAGTAACGTATATATCACGACCATGCCCAGATGTGACCAATCATGAAGATTACGATCGTCTCTCCCGACCTCTACACCTACGGCTCGATGGTGATCGGCGGAGTCCTCAGAGATGCTGGATTCGATGTAACGCTCACCAAAAGTCTGGAAAGTCCGGAGGTCAATGCTGACACCGATGCAGACACAGACGTGATACTGCTGAGCCTCTACTCGACTCTTCATCTCCTGGACAGCCGGATCAGGGATTTCACGTCCCAGAGCGACAAAACAATCTATGTCGGCGGTCCTGTCAGCGCATATCCTGAGATCGTCCTCGGAGAACTGAATGTTGACGCCGTTATCATCGGGGAAGGCGAGGAGTCAACGATCGAACTGCTCGAGAACGGAGTCTCGGAGGATATTTCAGGAATCGCATTCAGAAGCGATGGTGAAATCATCATGACCGAGCCGAAACCTGCGAATATAGAGAGACCGATGCCGCTGATACCAGATGACATCCGGAATCAAAGTATCAGGGGTGCAAACGTCTATGTCGAGACGCACAGGGGCTGCATCGGCGCATGTGGCTTCTGTCAGGTCCCAAAGTTCTTTGGAACAAAGATCAGGAGCAGGGACATCGAAGACATTGTCGCTGAGATAAGTGAGTTTAAGCGCCGCGGCGTCCGGAGAATCGCAATCAGCGGCGGAACCAGTTCGCTGTACCAGTACGGGAACGGGAAATCTGTCAATGTGAATGCGTTCATCGAGCTCTTGCAGGCGATTGCAGGAGTTATGGGAAGCAGGAATGTCTCGGTTCCGGATATCCGGGTCGATTATGTGGATGAGGAGGTGCTCCGTGCGATCCACGACTTCACGATGGGCTGGGTCTATTACGGAATCGAGTCCGGAAGCGACAGGATCCTCAAGGAGATGCGAAAAGGGGTTAACTCCGAAAAGAACGTCTATGCGATCGAACTGGCGCAGCAGTGCGGCGTGAAGGTCGGCGGGAGCTTCATTGTCGGCTATCCCGGAGAGGCGATCGAGGATTACCAGTTGACAAAGGACTTGATCGAGGATACGTTCCTGGACGATATCTTCGTGAGCATCGCAGAGCCGATTCCCGGGACTCATCTTTCGGAACTCGTGCTGAAAACGGATGATTCTGAGAATCCGACATTCATGGAACACGGGGGCGAGTACAGGGCGTTGAAATTAACAGAGAGCGAGGCGCGGTGCTTTGATCTCGCGCTTCACGCCCAGATGTGCAAATCGGTGCCGAGCATCCTCACCGACCAGCTGTACAACGCGTGTCTCGATGATGCCCAGGCGCAGGGGCGCGATGTGCGGGCGGTAACGAGGCTGCTTCAGAAGTATCGGGGGAGACGAACCCGAACGGATCAGATAAGCAGTAAAAATAAAGATACGGGAATCGTTACATAGTTCCCACTCACATCGGATATGTTCTTCGAAAGCAAGACCCCCTTCTTCCCAGGAAAGACATGTAATCCCTTGTAATCGCTTTTCTGTATTTTATTTTGAAATTTTAATTCAATCGGAAGCAATTCATTCTCTTCGAATTTCAACACGAAATCCACTTCTTTCCCACCTCCTTTCTTTTTCCAGTAGAATACGTAGTTATATGATGCAAAAACATCGCTCTGGTATGTATCGTACATCAATCGGATAAGGTGGTTTTCAACGATCGATTCTACTAATTTACTCTTACTTTCGGGATCATCGAGATACGATTGAGTTGAACTGAAATAATCTGTCGATCCCGAGACCCATGATCTCAGGGAATGAAAAATGAAAGGATCCTGGAAGTATA
Source organism: Methanosarcinales archaeon (assembly GCA_030672345.1). GTDB lineage: Archaea > Halobacteriota > Methanosarcinia > Methanosarcinales > Methanogasteraceae > Methanogaster_D. The sequence goes on from DAOVGO010000059.1 coordinate 8,742, forward strand.
TTTTCTTTTCTTTTTTGAAACAAGCGTTTTTTCTTGTAATGTCCACCGAATACGATATATCCAGCACAAAAGAGTCTGCCAGACTCTCTACGTACTTTGAGACCGTGTTATGCGATTTCGACATCCGTATCCTTAACGATACTCTGCCAGCTAACATTCGTTGTCAGTTTGTTGGCGATGCTGCGTAGTATCTGCTTTACGTACATCTCCTGAACCTGCCATCTTGCCAGATCGCCGATCAGCGAACGGATATAAAGCTCATAAATGCTGTTATCAATTCTGTTCTTTGAGAAAAATTCCTGGTTCTGATGTTTTCCTGAATCCCACGAGTCATCGCGTCGACACGATCTTCACCACATCCCCGTCCTCAAGCTCCCTACCCATCCTCATCTTCCGTCTGGCATCAACCGCATGCAGAAAACCATTCCCGATGTCGGTATGCACCTGATATGCAAGATCGTGCGCTGTGCTGCCCCGCCTCATCAGAAAAGCATCGGGGAGGACGTTTCCTTTCTTGTCTGCGAATTTTGACTCATCCTCGACCGGATATGCCACGATCTGGTCAAGAAGATCGAAGACTGCCGCATTGATGCACTGTTGTATGCCGGTTCCCCCCATCCTCTCGACCATATCCCTGATCTTACCTAAAGCCTGAATCTGCGCATCAGTGAGATCTTTTGAGACGATCTCGAAGCTTGAATCGCCGGGTATGTACGAGATCGCGCCGCTCCGGTCTGCCATGCGAAGCGCAAGTTCTGCTTCGGCGGATGTCGGAATCACGGTGTAATCAAGGTCGCACAACCTCCGGATATTCTCTTCTGGTGCGATGTCAGCCTTGTTTGCTGCAATGATCATGGGCTTGCTCTCCCTGCGGAGCAGGTCTGCAAATTCCTGCACATCCGAATCCTCCCATTTGTGCAGGGGCTTTGCGCAGGTCTCGCCGAAGTGGAAGAGGGCGGTTTTCGCCTGCAGGATGCTCACGCCCGCGCCAGCAAGCTGGTCGGCGATCACAACCTCCGGTTTCAGGTTTTCCGCATGTATCTTCTTTGATAGCCGGTTCCAGTTCCGGCTGAGTATCGAAGATAACCATAAGGCGAATTCGCGCTCAAGAAACTCGATATCCCCGACCGGATCATGCTCGCCGATCTTCACAGGGTTACCCTCGATATCGGTTCCGCCCGAGGCATCGACTACGTGGATGATCGCCTGTGCCTGACGCAGGTTATCAAGGAACGCATTACCAAGCCCCTTTCCCTTATGGGCATCAGGCACGAGACCCGCGACATCGATGACCTCGATTGGCACAAACCGGATGCCGTTTCGGCAGTTTGTGCATGTGGCACCAAGGTCGGTGCACGGGCAGCTGGTTCGCACATAGCCGATTCCATGATTGGCATCAATGGTAGTGAATGGATAATTTGCGATTTCAACATCTGCAAGCGTCGCAGATTTGAAGAACGTCGATTTCCCGGAGTTCGGTTTTCCTGCAAGCGCTATCGACATCGACATGGCGGTAACATGTTGTCTGGCTCCGGATAAATAACTTGCGTTGCTGACAGTGGTTCCGAATACGGGCGAACAAACACAGTTAGCACAAATTACGCCCATCTGGTGGCAGAAATATTTGGAACTGTCTGCGTCACAGGAAGATTTTATATCGGTTGCACACAAGATAATGATATTGAGTACTTGGATAATGCCGGTCAACAAAGACGCGAATGGCAGGGCGAATGGGGTGTTAGTTTAGGCAGCATCCACGAAATCGGAAAGGAGAATGTTATATGAGCAAACGAAGTAGCATCATGCTTGCACTTGTGATGTTGGCGGTGGCTGCGGTCACCGGCATAGACCATGCGCAAGCAGAAGCAGAGGTTGACATACATGTAAACGCGAGCGGCTGGTGGCACGAAGGCGGAGCGTTCAATATTAGCAGCAGACCGATCCAGGATGCTGTTGCTGCCGCCGGTGAGGGCGAAACGATCGTTGTGCGAAACGGGAACTACAGCGAGAATATAGACGTGCCCACACAGGGTCTCACACTGAGGGGTGAATGTGCGAGTGTGGTGGCGGTGGCTGCAAACCGGTCGGACGACCACGTCTTTGAGGTGACCGCGGATTACACAAACATCTCAGGATTCACAGTGACCGGGGCGAATGGGACCGGTATGGCAGGGATCTGCCTCACCGACGCTGATTACTGCACCATCTCTGATAACAACGTCTCAAAGAACAGCTGTGGCATCTGCCTGTTGAATTCGAGCAGCAACACCATCACACACAACGCCGTGCAGAACAACACGCAGCAAGGCTTCTACCTGACAGATGGAAGCGCGTGGGACGTGATCATGTTCAACAATATTGTAGCAAACGGAGCGCTGCAACCTGATGGGTGTTATCGGTGGCAGTTTGTAAACAACCAGTCGGAGGTTGTGGTAGCGATATATAATTACTGGGGCACGGACAACAGAACAATCATCGAAGCAAGCATCGAGGATAAGGGGATCGGGTGGTTCTACCCAATCGAGGGCGAACCGTTCCCATGCCCCCCGATTCCGGAACTTCCAACCGTTGCGCTCTTTGCTGTCGGATTGTTAGGGCTTGCCAGATATGCGCGGATCAGGCGAAAGTTGTAATACCATCTGGATGCAAAACACCACGAAAAGTGAAAGATGGTGCTTTTTGCAACTTCGCGGCGATCATTTTGTAGTGTCATGGCAATTTAATTTTTAGACGTAATGTAGGATCGTGCGAGTATTAAGTATCTAAATTGTATATTTGCATTTCTTGTTGAACAAACCATAAGAAATAAAACCACAGAGGACACAGAGAGCACAGAGAGTTGCTGTTTTCTCTGTGCTCTCTGTGTCCTCGGTCTGTTGACAAGAAGTTGCATCACAGATTGCCCTTGTGGCTACCCCGCACGTTCTGGGGTAATCCTACCGCGGAATGC
>DAOVGO010000108.1 GCA_030672345.1 Methanosarcinales archaeon
TTACCCGGATATTGTGCTCAAGTGGGGCGTAACCGACTCGCGCGAACTCTACGACTGGCACCTGGCGGCAGTCAATGGGCAGATTGAGCGCAAGAACGGTTCCATCATTCTGCTTGATGATACCGGGCAGGAGAAGGTGCGCTGGAATTTCTTTGCTGCATGGCCCAGCAAATGGGACGGACCAGACTTCAGCGCCAAGGGAAACGATGTGGCGATTGACACATTAACCGTGAGCTGTGAAAGGGTAGAGCAGGCATGAATAATGCATTTAGCACCGAATTTGAATTCGTGCTGCCCAGAGGTTATGTGGATAAAGAGGGGACCATCCACCGGGATGGGGTGATGCGACTTGCAACAGCCGCCGATGAGATCCTGCCGCTCAAAGATTCCCGTGTGCAGGCAAATCCGGCGTATCTGGTCATCATCCTGCTATCGCGAGTTGTTACGCGGATAGGTTCCCTCGAAGTGATCAATCCAAAGGTGATCGAGGAGATGTTTGCTTCTGACCTTGCCTACCTGCAGGAGTTCTACAACCGCATCAACGGGAATGGCACACGCGCGCTGAAGGTCGTCTGCCCCCACTGTCAGCAAGGGTTCGAGGTGGATCCGGAACGCCCGGGGGAATCATAGGCTACCCCCTCAATCAGCTTTACGAGGAGGTAGCCTATATCGCCTATAACTTCCACTGGTCGCATGAGGCGATACTGAACATGGAACATGCTGAACGACGGCGGTGGGTGGAGGAAATTGCAAAGACCATCCATGCTGCGCAGATATCGTAAGGTGGAGGCATAGCAGCAATGAGTACCGAAACACAAGAACGGGCAGGGCGCGAAAGTACCGGACTACCATCAGGCGTTCGCAAGCGCCAATCATGGCGTCCGCCTGCTGTGCGTGCATTTGAAACGCTTGTATCAGGGCTCATGCGCCGTGCTGAGCCGTTTGTGAGCAATGCCGCAGAACGGTTGGCATGGCACGAGCAATTTATCCAGCGCGTGCTGCCGTGGCAGGGATGGCTGCCGGTGTCACTGGAGTTCCCTACAAAGGAGCAGACGTCAGAAGGACAGATACGGGAGATGCCGGCAATCTCCATGGTATCGCGCAGGAACGGATCTGATGCTACGAACGAAACCTCGCCACCCCCGGTCCAGCGCTATGCAGCACCTGCAGCACCCACTCCAGGGTTGACAACGCCACAACAGCAGGGAGCCAAACCCGCTCCATCCCGTCCTGCAATCAGACTTGCTATTCTCCGGACGATCCAAACGACGAAGGTGATCTCCGGAATGGATGCTGGCAGTCGTAATGGATCGCCACCGATCACACGCGACCACAATTCATGGCGATGGCTCTCGATTGCAGATGTGTCAAAGTCAGAACCGCGGCTTGTCACAGGCGTCTCGTCAACACCACGTCAGGAAGTGAGCGGTGGTTTTCAGGTCCATCAACCATCACACCCGGTTCTGCCAGAAGCCAGGCGAACGAGAACAGAACCGGAAACATCACCGTTGATGCAGTGGGCGAAAAACCGTGAAGCGTCTCTGGTTACTGGACCTGCTATCCTTCAGACGATCCAAACGACACAGACAAAGTCCGGAATGGATACTGGCAGTCATAGTGAATCACCGCAGGTCACACGCGACCACAGCTCATGGCACTGGCTCTCGATTGCAGATGTGTCAAAGTCAGAACCACATCTTGTCACAGGTGCCCCGTCAACATCACATCAGGAAATGCGCAGTGGTTTTTCGATCCATCAACCGTCACAGTCGGTGCTGCCAGAAGCTGAGCGAACAGGAGCAGAACCGGAAACATCGCCGTTGATGCGGTGGACGAAAACTCGTGAAGCATCTCTGGCTATTGGACCTGCTATCCTTCGGACGATTGAAACGACACAGACAAAGTCCGGAATGGATGCTGGCAGTCGTAATGGATCGCCACCGGTCACACGCGACCACAGCTCATGGCACTGGCTCTCGATTGCAGATGTATCCAAGTCAGAACCGCGGCTTGTCACAGGTGCCTCGTCAGCACCACGTCAGGAAGTGAGCGGTGGTTTTCAGGTCCATCAACCGCCACACTCGGTTCTGCCAGAAGCCAGGCGAACGAGAACAGAACCGGAAACATCGCCGCTTTTGCAGTGGGCGAAAACTCGTGAAGCGTCTACAGCTTCTCCATCAAAATCCGAATCGCAGGGTGCCATTGAAACGTTGCTTGAACAAACAGTGATGCCGGTTCCACTGCCCGGACTTGAACTGCGGCTGGTATCGCCCAGTGAAGAGGATTCCCCAACCCATGCTTTACAACATGTCGCCGATGCCGATAACAGACAACCGGCAGCAGATGATTCGACACCGCCCGTCCCTGTGCCTGCTTCGCCACCGAGACCGGAACTCGATATCAACGAGGTGGCTGAGAAGGTCTATAACACGCTCGTGCGCCGTCAGCAACTTGAAAGAGAAAGAATGGGGTTGTACTAAATGCCACTTACAAAAGCACTCATCATCAACAGGGATGCTCCTGTGCCAATTCCAATTCCGGTGATGTTCAATCCGCCGGAGTATCAGCTTCAAAAGACCAATACGTTCAGCAAAATTACCATTCCCGGACTCGGTTCATCACTGCTCCAGTTTGTGAGTGGGGATGAGCAGACGCTGACGATGAATCTGTTCTTTGACACCACTGATATCGGGGTCGATGTGCGTGTGCATACGGAACTGGTGGTCGGATTAACCGCTCTCAGTGCTAAAAAACACGCCCCGCCTCGGCTTCTGTTCCTCTGGGGCTCACTCATCTTCCCCTGTGTTCTGCAGAGTGTGACGCAGAAGTTCGAATACTTCAACGCAGCCGGGATGCCGCTTAGGGCGCGGCTGACCGTGACATTGAAGGGCTATGACCTGCTCGAAAGCTTGCTGGCAAGCATCCCGCTGGAATCTGCCGATCGTACCAAGCTGCGGGTGGTCAGGGCTGGCGATACCCTCCAGAGTATTGCCGCAGAAGAATACGAGGACCCGAGCCAGTGGCGCCCCATTGCTGAAGCGAACCGGATCGATAATCCGCTGGCGATTCAGGCAGGACAGGCACTGCGCATCCCGCCACTGGACTGAAGGTAAAGGAGACCAAACGATGGTGACTGCCGGCTTATCAGGCATGGACATCTATGTCCCGAATTTCGAGATCACAGCCAGTAACACACCGATCAGACCGGATGTGGCTAAATCTATTCTGCGAGTCACTGTGGACAACCGGCTCGATTCCCCCGGGATGTTCAGCTTCGATGTCAACGATCCGGAACTGAGGTTCATCGATGCCAGGCAGGGTTTGTTCGCTGAGGGCACGGAGATCACCATCCGACTCGGCTACATAGGGCAGATGGAGACGGTGATGATGGGTGAAATATCGGCAATCGAGCCGAATTTTCCAGACAGCGGCGCACCGACGCTGACCGTGCGAGGCTTCGATCTCCTGCACCGCCTGACCCGGGGCGCATTCACCCGAACGTTTACGAACCAGTCACTTCGCCAGATCTCACAGCAGATAGCAAACGAGATGGGGCTCGACGTGCAGATAGACCCGGTTCAGGGTGTGGACGAGCCGCATAAATATATGGCACAGTCGAACCAGAGCAATCTACAATTTCTTCAGGGTAAAGCAGAGCATCTGGGGCTTCAGGTCTGGGTCGAGAACAGAACCATGCATGTTGGGCAACGCACAGCGACCTCGACGCAGATTCCGATCACGCTCGAATGGGGCAAGACACTGAGAAGTTTTCAACCGCGCCTCACAATGGCAGGACAGGTGAATGAGGTGGTCGTGCGGGGCTGGGACCCGGTGCGTGCCCAGCAATTCACAGGCAGGGCGCAGCAGAACGGCGCGATGACCAGGGAACTGTCTGCAACCGGGCAGCAGCAGATATCGCGAGGGTCGGGGGGAAAGTCGCAGTCGGTCGTGAGTGACCGCCCGATTTCCAGCCAGGCCGAAGCCGATGCGATGGCACAGGCGATCCTTGCTGACATCACGGATAACCTCATCACCGGCACCGGTTCAAGCATAGGCAGGACCGATATTCGTGCTGGAGTTGATGTGCAGTTGACCAGGATCGGAAGGTTTGGTGGAACGTATCAGGTGCTCAAAGCGACGCACACGTTAGGTTCCAGCGGCTACCGAACAACATTTGAAGTGAGGAGACGAATCCTATGAGCCTCTTTGACCAAGAACAACGCGGTGACAATCGCATCTATGGCGTGGTCGTGGGTCAGGTCACGAACAACAAAGATGACCCGCAGCACCTGGGACGTGTGAAACTGAAGTTTCCGTGGTGGTCGGACAGCGAGGAGAGCAACTGGGCGCGCATAGCTACTTTCATGGCAGGTCCAGAACGCGGTGCCTTCTTTCTGCCTGAAGTAGGTGACGAGGTGCTGGTCGCATTCGAGCATGGCAACATTCATCGCCCTTATGTGATCGGTGCATTGTGGAACGGGAATGCAAAGCCACCCGCAGATAACGCTGATGGGAAGAATAATCTTCGATTTATCAAGTCACGCAGCGGGCACATTATCAGGCTGGATGACACCGAGAACGCTGAGAAGATTGAGATCATCGATAAGACAGGAGATAATTCCATCACGATCGACAGCAAAGAGAACACGATTACGATCGAGTCTGCCAGGGACGTGATCATACAGGCGCCGCAGGGCAGGATCAGCCTCAGTGCTCAGAATATAGAGATTACGTCTACGGCTGATACAAAAGTCGAAGCAGAGACAACACTGGACATAAAGGCAAGCGCGAACCTGACAGTCAAGGGTCAGATGGTAAACATCAACTGAGGAGCGAATATGGGTATGCCAGCCGCAAAAAAAGCCGATCAGATTACAGCAATCGATACGCACATCATCATTACGCCACCGCCTGCATCTGCGCCAGTGCCGACGCCCCACCCGTTCAGCGGCATCATCGACGGCAACCTGAGCCCGGACGTGAATATCATGGGGCTCCCTGCGGCAACGGTTGGGAGCACTGCAACCAATACCCCGCCGCATCTGCCTATCGGGGGCACATTTCAGAAGCCACCTGCAAACCGCGGCACGATTCAGACCGGCAGCGGAACCGTGTTCATAGGTGGCAAGCCTGCAGCACGGAGTGGCGATACAGCGATGACGTGCAATGATCCTGCTGACCTGCCGATAGGGAAAGTCGTAGCAGCAGGGACTGTGATGATTGGTTAGGAGTTATTAGCTATGTACAATGATTCAAGCGATGGCAAAGAATTTCTGGGGGCAGGAATCGCCTTCCCGTTCAGGTTGGATGCCGGAGCAATTGCGATGAACAGCTATGAAGACCATGTCCGTCAGTCCATCCTGCTCATCCTGCAAACAGCTAAAGGCGAGCGGGTGATGCGTCCTGAATTTGGAGCCGGTCTTCACAACTTGATATTCGAGCCCGTTGACCCCGTGACAACAGCACGGGCGAAACATGAGGTGGAGGAGGCTCTGATTCGATTTGAGCCGCGGATCGATGTGCTGGAGGTGGAGGTCACCGTTGATCCGAAGGAGCAGTACAAGCTGCTCATCAACATACAGTATCGCGTGCGAAGAACGGATACCATCTTCAATCTCGTCTATCCATTTTATCTCGAAAGAGGAGAGCTCTGATGCCAGCGAAATCACCCACACTCGACAACCGAGCGTTAAATGACATACTGGAGCAGTTACAGGGGTTAGCTCGCGACAACGTGCCCGAATGGGATCCGCCAGATGAAGGCGACGCTGGCACGATGCTCCAGCGTATCTTTGCACGGCTGCTCGAGATATCGCTGGAGCGATTGAATAAGGCGCCAGAAAAAAATCTGCTCGCTTTCCTCGATGCCATGGGTGTGAGCTTGCTTCCACCGTCCACCGCAAAAGTGCCGCTTAACTTTTCACTCACACCTGGAAATCCAGCGACGTCTGTGCCAATGGGAACGCAAGCAAGCACTCAGACGAGCGGGGAGCAGCCCGCCGTCATCTTCGAAACCGAGGACGATCTCATGGTCATCCCTGCACAACTGACGAATGGCTCCACGGTGGATCCGACGTGGGACCGGTGCGCCGATCAGACTCTCTTGCTCGGGGGGATGGGTTCCACCGCCTTTACGCCGTTTGTCGGGACGAAGCAGATGGATCATGTGCTCTACATCGGGGATGACAACCTGCTAAATTTCAACAGGGCGACTGATGTGGAGGTGATAGTCGATGGCGACTCAAATTTACAGAAGCTCCAAACGTTGTTGTGGAAGTATCGGAGTAAAGGCGCAGAAAAAATAGCGGTAACAGCGGTTATAGAAAATGAAAATGGGGAAAAAGCACTCCGGTTCACCATATCCGATCCGATTGATCAAGAAACGGTAAATGAGGTAGGCTTGACGAAAAGCATCCAAAGCCGATGGTTGCGTGGAGAACTCACCACGCCGTTCCCGGATGCACAGGCGGTGCAAGACCTGCGGTTGAAGAACCTCATACTCAAGGTGAGTGCCAGCGGTCTGCTGCCTGATTTAGCCTTTAGCAATGCTGCACCGGTAGACGTGACCAAAGACTTCTTCCCGTTCGGGGAGAGCCCAAAGGTGGGCGATAGCGATACGTTCTATATTGGGTGTCAGGAGGTATTTTCAAAGCCAGAGGCGAAAGTGACGCTACATGCGGAGACGAAAACCATAGATGTCTCAGCCAATCTCAAGTGGGAGTTCTTGGGTGTGGATGGATGGCAACCCTTGACCCTGAATGATCAAACTAGCGGTTTCGTGAAAAACGGTGATATCGTGCTTTCACAGATGTCGTGCGTCGAGGCAGAAGTCAACGGACAAAAAAATTACTGGATTCGCGTGCGCATCACAGAAGGAAATTATGGGCTTCCCATCGAGTATGAGCCTGTGAATTCCGAAGACCCCACCGAAGGCTACAAGGTCAAATCGGGCACTGGCAACCTCAACCCGCCTGTTATCAAGAAGCTGACGCTCAGTTACGAAGCTGAGGGCATGCCTACCGTGCTGACTCAGAATGGATCTCTCTACTGCGATCAGACCTCGGCGAACACTACCACCGGATTTGCCCCTTTCGTCTCGGTAAAAGATCTGCCGCCTATGTACGCCGATGCCGAGCCGTCGTTTTACCTCGGCTTTGATGCTGCGTTTCCGGAAAAACCCGTCAAGCTGTATGTCGCTGTCGCACCGCGCGCCTTTGCAGGAAGTGTGATCAAGGAGAAACGAGCCGCATCTACGTCTTCATCGGCGCTTCCGCAGCTTACATGGGAATACTTCAATGGTACAGCATGGAGGGAACTGATTGTTTTCGACGGTACGAATAACTTCACCGAATCAGGCGTGCTGGAGTTCCTCACGCCGACCGA
>DAOVGO010000125.1 GCA_030672345.1 Methanosarcinales archaeon
ACGACTCCCATCTCGATTAACTCCTTGCGAAGCACTGTTTTCGGGTACGGGGTCATGATATAGAAGATCGGGACATCGAGTTTCAGTTTCTTTGCGAGTTCGAAGTTTCGGAGTATATCCTCTCTTGTATCGTCCGGATTCCCGCTGATGATCCCTCCTGACACGATGATCTTGTGTTCGTGCAGATACCTGACAGCTTTCTCCGAGTCCGATGCCATCCCGGTCTTGCCGAATAACTCGATGTTTCGCGGAAGAGCGTTCTCGATTCCGAGAAAGACCCCATCAAAGCCCGCCTTTGCCATCAGATCGACGACCTCCTTGCTCTTTGCGATCCCGCTGGTACTCGCCTGTGTCTGATAGTAGATATCATCGAGCCCGGCATCGATTATCGCCTCACAGAGACGTTTCATTCGTTTTGTGTTCAGGGTGATGTTGTCGTCCACGAAAAAGATGTTCTGCGCGCCGTGCTTCTTCGCATCAGCTATATCCTCGATCACGCGCTCTATATTGTATGTTCTGAAGCTGCGCCCGTACATGCGGTCGATGCTGCAGAATTTGCAGCCCTGTGTGCAGCCCCTGCTCGTCTCGACCACGTCCACGGTGTGGCAGAATCCGTAAAAACCCTTTTTGAGCAGTCTCGCGCCCCTGTCAGGCAGCCGGATATCTGATAGATCGAGAAGCGGGCGGGGCGGGTTGTGTTTCATGACGCCGTTTTCCTTGTATGACAAGCCAAGCACGCCATCGTATCTTTGATCCGGAAAGGCTTTGACCAGCTCCCTGAATGTCCCCTCTCCTTCGCCGCGTGTTATAAAGTCGATGTATTCGAGATCAGGGCTCTCTGAGATCTCTTTATACTCAAGCGTCGGGTGGTAGCCGCCGAAGACCACCTGCACGCCGTCATACTCCTTGACGATCTTTGCGATCTCGAGCATCCCGGCATACTGAAAGCTCATGCAACTGAGACCCACGAGATCAATACGGTATTTCTCTATGGCTCTGCGCACAAACTCAGAGGGGTCTTTTGTGACGTTTAGGTCGGCTACCTTGACATCGCAGAGGTCATTGATGTTTCCCGCGATGGACGTAATCCCGAGATTCGGGATTCGCGCGACGAAATCGAAGTCGTGCTGGACATCTGGAGAGGCGAGTAAGAGGACGTTGATGATAACACCTTCGTTTGTGTTGGAGGATGTGAGGATTTAAAATATTAACTCAACATGAGAATGAGAATATGCGTCGTCTGAATGGCAGGGCATTTTGCTCCATGCATGTCCAGGGATGAAAAACATCGTGGAAGAGTATATCTGCTCATTTTCAAGTCAGTTTACCGATGAGCCTTGAATGAGCTTCTTTTTTAAGATATCTACTGCTTTCAATCCGTCTTGTGTGATTCGAACTCTGTAAGATGCTACGCCGGATGCACTCTCTTCTTTATCCATTCTGGTTGTCTCGACATAATCCAAAATCTGTAATGGTCCTGTTGGATGCTTAACAGGCACGCGAGGCTACCGCAGGCACCACGATTCACCGCAACTCCCGGATCACAGCCTCGCGCATCACACCTGTCGGCGGCTCTCTCCCGGTCCATATAAAAAACGCCTCTGCGCCCTGATGCACGAGCATCTGCACGCCATCGATGGTGATCGCACCCCTCTTCCTGGATTCCGAAAGCAGCCTCGTGCAGCGGGGATTGTACACGATATCAAAGACGACAAGTTCCGGGCGCAGGATGCCCGGGGGTACTGGCATGGCATCAATATTGGGGTGCATTCCAACCGATGTCGCATTGATCAGGATATCGGTATCCGCGATCTCGCTTTCTATCCGGTCCAGACCGATACATCTTATCGACGGAGTCTTCTTAATAAGTTCCGAAAGCCCGAGTCCCACGTCGTGGGCGAGTCTCTCTGCACGCTCCACCGTCCGGTTTGCAATAATAATCCTTCCGCCGCTATATGCAAACTGAAACGCAATCGCACGCGCCGCACCGCCAGCCCCAATGATCATGACCGTCCTGTCCGCAACAGTCACGCCCGCGTCCTCAAGAGCACGCAGCGCCCCGATTCCATCAGTGTTATAACCCCTGATGCCGTCGGTGAAGTCAATCGTATTTACAGCACCGATCCTTGTTGCAATCGGGTCAGGATCCACATATTTCAATGCTTCTTCCTTCAGCGGGATTGTAAGATTCAATCCGCCGAATCCAAGTGCTTTTGCCCCGTATATCGCATCCCTGAGATCTGGCAGGCGCACTCTGAACGCGTGGTATCGGTCCGGCATCCCGAGCGATCCGAATGCAGCGTTATGCATGACCGGGGACATGCTGTGCCCGATCGGATCGCCAAGCACCGCATACATTCGCATCATGTCATTCATGCTATCAGTGGATAGTGGATGGCTTCCGATCTTAAACTTCTCTGTGCCGGCAGGGTTGGTTGTGGCTCTGTATGTGGTTCTGTACATGGTGCTGTTGTTGTGGGGGGTGTCATGCACATTGGATCGAGCGATACTGTGTCATATTCCGTCCGCATCAAAGACCAGTCGGCTGCCGCAAGCAAGTCCGCACCTCTCTTGGGTCCCTGCGTTCATCTCTATAAAATATGCTACGTCTCTGACGTGCCTGTAACCGGTCCATGGATCCAATCTTGCGATATCGATGATTATTTTATCTTTATTTAAGAAAATAACGTCGATTGGAAACCGCATGAACAGCGTATGCACAGAGACGTCTCCTGGCTTTGAGAATACAAATATCATGGCGTAATCGTCAGGAATGTCTCTTCTGAACATCAGCCCGCGCATCTTGGAGACCGCGCCCGATACGTACTCGATGCGGGTTGCGATGCAAGTACCATCATCTTTTAATAACATCGTGCTCAAGTCTTTTTTACGATTCGTTATAACACATAACAATTCGGAGGTATCACCCAGACAATGAGTTCAGAAATGTGCATCGTATGTGGATTGCCAAAGGAACTGTGCATCTGCGAAGAGGTGGCAAAAGAGCAACAGTGGATCACCATCAAAGTGAAACGGCGAAGATATGGAAAAGAGGTCACAGTCGTCGACGGGATCGATTCGCACGAGATCGACCTGCATGAACTTTCGACGTACCTGAAATCCAGGTTTGCGTGTGGCGGAACCGTGAAAAACGAGACCATAGAGCTGCAAGGCAATCACAAAGATCGCATAAAAGATATTCTTATAGATCGAGGCTTTTCAGCAAGCCAGATCAAAATATGACTCGTATAACGTATAATATATAATGTGCAATATATGACCCGAATCTATCTGGACCACGCCGCCACCACTGCGGTGGACCGCGAGGTTGTGCAGGCGATGGCACCCTATTTTACAGAGATGTTTGGTAATGCGTCGAGCCTGCATACGTTTGGGCGGGACGCAAAAGATGCGCTTGCCCGCGCAAGGGAGGAGATTGCTGATGCACTCGGCGCTGACGCGGAAGAGATCATCTTCACATCGGGCGGCACAGAATCCGACAATCTTGCGCTGAGAGGGGTTCTGTTGGGGCGCAAAGGGCATATCATCACCAGTTCGATCGAACATCCTGCGATACTCAAGACATGCCGGTATCTGGAGGGTCTGGGCTGCGATGTCACTTATTTACCGGTCGATACCGACGGACTGGTCGATCCTGGCGATGTCGAGTCTGCAATCACCGGCGAGACCAGACTGGTCTCGGTGATGCATGCAAACAATGAGATCGGCACGATCCAGCCGGTAAGCGAGATCGGCGCCATAGCAGCGGATCATGGAATCCCATTCCACACCGATGCGGTCCAGTCGTTTGGCAAAACAGAGATCGATGTACAAAAGATGAATATCGACATGCTTTCGCTCTCCTCGCACAAGATATACGGACCAAAAGGCGTTGGCGCCCTGTATATCAGGAAAGGGCTGAAGATCGATCCGATTGTGTACGGAGGCGGTCATGAACGTGGCATTCGTGCGGGCACCGAGAATGTTTCGGGCATTGTCGGCTTTGCAAAGGCTGTGTCGCTTGCATGTGAGCGATTTGAGTCAGACACGGCGCATCTGGTAAAATTGCGTGATATGCTGATCGACGGGGTGTTTGATTCGATCGATGACGTATTTCTGAACGGTCATCCGACAGAGAGACTCCCGAACAACGCGAATATGAGATTCATGTTTGTTGAGGGCGAGGCTATGCTGTTGCATCTTGATATGAAGGGAATTGCAGTATCCACCGGATCTGCGTGCTCTTCTGCGTCTCTTGATCCGTCCCATGTGCTTCTTGCGCTTGGAATTCCCCCGGAGGATGTTCATGGATCGATCAGGTTCACACTCGGGAGAGAAAACACAGACGAAGAGATCAGATACGTGCTTGATGTGCTTCCTGCCATCGTCGAAAAGCTGCGTGCCATATCTCCGCTTACAGGCAGGTGATTTGATGGAATACAGCGAAAAGGTGATGGATCATTTTATGAATCCAAGAAATGTCGGTGAGATCCCTGATCCTGATGGAACCGGTGAGTTTGGCAATCCGGTCTGCGGAGATGTGACCCATGTCTATATCAAGGTTAAAGATGACAGGATCACGGATATCAAGTTCAAAACCTTCGGATGCGGCGCAGCGATTGCGACAGGAAGCATGATCACAGAACTTGCGGTCGGAAAGACTCTTGATGAGGCTCTTGCCATCACCAGGGACGATGTGGCTGATGCGCTTGGCGGACTGCCGCCAGTGAAGCTGCACTGCTCAAATCTTGCGGCTGATGCGCTCTATGCGGCAATCAGGGACTATCAGGCGAAAAACAAGGACTCTTAACTCGCCAGACTCTCAGGAACCGGTCCCTTTCTTTTTTGTATGTGTTTAGCTGAGGTGAAAAAACCACGAGATTTCACGAGATTAACACAGAAATCTTGTGGAAATCTGTGTAATCTTGTGGTTAGCTAAACACGTACCTTTTTTTCAAATCCCTTCTACCTCGAAAGGATATGCACCACTGCAGTGCCGCCTGAGCCTCCGACGTTGTGCGTCAGTCCGACCTCGCCTGCAACCTGCCGCTTGCCCGCGTCGCCGCGCAGTTGCATCGTGACCTCGACGGCTTGCTTGATGCCGGTTGCACCCACCGGGTGTCCGCAGGCTTTCAGACCGCCTGACGGATTCACAGGAAGATCGCCATCAATCGCGGTGACACCTTCCTCGGTCACCCTTCCGCCAGCTCCCTTCTCAAAGAATCCGAGATCCTCGATCGCACAGATCTCTGCTATCGTGAAACAGTCATGCACCTCAGCGAAATCGATGTCGTTTGCTGTCAACCCAGCCATCTTGTACGCGCGGGATGCGGCAGCCACCGTTGCGGCAAGCGTGGTGATGTCAGCCCGGTCATGCAGGGTGATGGTATCGGATGCCTGCGCGGTTGCTCTGATGCGGACTGGCGTGTCGGTGTACTTTCTTGCGATATCCATTGGCGCAAGCACCACAGCAGCGGCGCCGTCCGTGAGCGGTGAGCAGTCGAGCATGTGCAGCGGATCAGCGATCATAGCCGATCGCAGCACCGCCTCGACGGTTATCTCGTTTTGGTACTGCGCCTTCGGGTTCATCGTTGCATTGTGGTGGTTCTTCACAGCCACGGATGCGAGTTGCTCTGACGTGGTCCCGTATTCGTGTATATGCCTGCGTGCGATCATCGCATAGAGTCCAGGGAATGTCGCGCCGGCAAAACCCTCCCACTCCCGGTCAGCCGCCGCTGCGAGCATATCGGTCGCCTGCTGCACGCTCACATCAGTCATCTTCTCCACACCAGCCACGACCACGATATCCGCATGTCCTGATGCGATCGCAAGCGCGCCCATCCGAAGAGCGAGCCCGCCAGATGCGCACGCAGCCTCCACGCGCGTGGACGGCACATGCAAGGATGCAAGACCCGCGTAATCAGCGATCAGCGAGGAGATATGCTCCTGCTCCACGAACCTGCCCGCGCTCATATTCCCGACAAAGAGTTCGTCGATCTCCTCTCCCTGCACGCCTGCATCCTCGATCGCTGCAATGCCCGCCTCCACGATGATATCACGAAACGACCTGTCCCAGAATTCTCCGAACGCCGTGCACCCGATTCCTATGATTGCCACTTCTCTTGCCATGATGATCATAGGTCACTTTGGTCTTCTGTATAATGAGATTTTTTGTTTTCCAGAGGCACTGCCCCATGGTAACTTGCCAATCGCCACCA
>DAOVGO010000011.1 GCA_030672345.1 Methanosarcinales archaeon
ATCCTCTTCATCCTGCTTGCGAATCCGACCTCGACCCACGCGATTGCGAAAGCAGCGTACGACGTCGGGCTTGAGCCGTGGAGGAAACCTGATGAAGAGGTGGCGTGGCTGAATACCGGCGATACTGGCAATAGCGACGAAGGTCGAGCCGAGGAAGACGGAGGTGAGGTACGATGATCTGGATACTCGATATCACGATGCTATTCTTCCTCGTGGTCTGTGCAATCGCCGCAATCTCGATAAAAGACCTCCTCTCAGCGATAATAATCCTCTCAGCCTACAGCCTGATAATGGCGATCGTCTGGGTCGAGATGCACTCGGTCGATGTAGGGTTCACAGAAGCCGCAGTCGGCGCGGGAATCACGACCGTCCTCTTCATCGCAACGCTTGCAAGAACCGAAGGGAGGAGTGAGGATTGAAGACGCTGGCACTCTTCGTGGTCGTGATCACTGGCGCGATGCTCATCTATGCAGGGCAGGACCTGCCAGCGTTCGGGGACATAAACTCACCATCCTACCAGGCTCCGATGACACAGTATTTCATCGAGAACTCCCGGACCGAATCTGGCGTGACAAACATCGTAACCGCTCTTCTTGCCAGTTACAGAGGCTACGATACGCTCGGAGAGACGGCAGTGATATTCACCGCGGGAATGGCTGTAATCCTGCTCCTCCGGAGGCGTGAAAGATGAGCAGAATCCAGGAGAGCGTGATCATCCGGACGGTTGTGCGGATCATGGTCCCGTTCATCCAGCTCTTCGCGCTCTACGTGATCATGCACGGCGCAAGCGGACCTGGCGGCGGCTTTCAGGGCGGCGTGATCTTCGGAGCAGCGATCATCCTCTACGCGATGATCTACGGCATCGCCGAAGGAAAGAAGAAGATGTCTGATGCTCTCGACAAAATTCTTGCAAGCACAGGGCTTACCATCTTTGCAGCGACAGGACTTGCCTGCATCGTATGTGGAGGGATGTTCCTGCAGTACCACGCAGTTCCGCTGCTGCCGGATCCTGCTAAAGTCTCCAGATACCTGATCGATCTGGTTGAGATCGGGATCGGGATCACGGTACTGGCTGTTATGATCTCGCTCTTCTTTGATATCTCGCCACCCGAATCGGAACCAGAGGAGGCGGAAGAATGAGCGGGATCATCGATATCGTCTATGCAGAGTACAATTACTGGATCTATGTGACGCTGATGATGATCGGGTTCTATGCGATGATCGCAAAGAAGAACCTGATCAAGAAGATCATCGGGGCAAACATCTTCCAGACTGCAATCTTCCTATTTTATATCTCGCTTTCGGATATCACAGACGGCACCGCGCCGATTCTTGTGGGCGAACACGGCGCAGAGCACGCGGAACATGCGGCTGACGTGATCTACACAAACCCGGTTCCGCACTGCCTGATACTGACCGCGATTGTGGTTGCGGTCAGTACCACCGCGGTGGCACTGGCACTCATCATCAGAATATATCAGGAGTACGGATCCCTCGAGGAGGACGTGATCCTTGCGGCAAGAAGGGAACTCCAGCCCGAGTTTTCGGAACATGCACGGCAGAAAAGTGTCGCGGAGGTGGGCGAGCAATGATGGGTTCGATTGCAGTTATCACGAATCTGAACATGCTCAATAAGTCGTGGTTGTTTTTGTGCAACCATGAGCTCGCTTATACTGTTCTCACCGCAGAGATCGCGGAGAACGCAGAGCACCTCTTCTCTGCGTGCTCCGTGGTTAAATTCTCCAATTCTAATAGATTCTGTGGTTTTCAAAAGATGCTGATGTGGTGGGGTTTCTCATTCTTTGCGCCTTTGTGCCATAGCGCCTTTGCGTTTTCATTTCCCAATTTAACGCAAAGGCGCAAAGGCGCGAAGACGCAGAGACAGGAGGTTATGCCATGACCGGATTTGAACTCATCGCAACTCATCTTCCTGTACTTACAGTCGTAGTCCCGCTGATTGCGGGCTTCCTGACGCCGATCGTCGGGTGGATCGACCGCAAACTCACATGGTACTGGGTGATGCTCGCGATGTTTATCGTTCTCCTGATTGCGGGAAGCAACCTTGCAACTGTTATCAACTCAGGAACGATCCACTACGAACTCGGTGGCTGGCCCCCGCCATTTGGTATCGAATACGTGATCGACCTCTTAAACGGATTCGTCTGCCTGATAATCGCGTTCATCGGGTTCATGGTATCGATATACTCGTTGGAGAGCGTCAAAAAAGAAGTTCCCGGTAAGACGACCCAGTTCTACTCCGTTTTCATGCTCCTGATCACAGGACTCATGGGAATGACAATCACCGGTGATATCTTCAACTTCTATGTCTTCCTCGAGATCTCGTCGCTAACCGCGTATGCCTTGATCGCAATGGGTGACCGCGGAGATGGTGTTGTCGCAAGCTTCAACTACCTGATCATGGGAACGGTCGCAGCATCGTTCATCCTGCTCGGGATCGGGTACCTCTACGCGGTGACAGGCACGCTCAACATGGCTGACCTGCAACGCATCCTCCCGAGCATCTATGAGAGTAAGGTCGTTCTTGCAGCGCTTGCATTCTTCATGGTCGGATTCAGCATCAAGGTCGGTCTCTTCCCGCTACATGCGTGGCTTCCTGATGCGTACACCCACGCACCATCCACAGCAAGCGCGCTCATCGCAGGACTGATGACCAAGGTAGGGGTTTATGCGATGATCAGGTTCATGTTCGGCGTCTTTACACCCGCATTTGTTATCGATGTGAACATGACAGAGATCCTCACCTGGGCTGCCGCGCTCGCCATAGTCGTGGGATCGGTTCTCGCAATCGCGCAGAGCGACATCAAGCGGATGCTTGCGTACTCGAGTATCAGCCAGATCGGATACATCCTCCTCGGAGTCGGTCTTGTGAACGTGATCGGGATG
>DAOVGO010000168.1 GCA_030672345.1 Methanosarcinales archaeon
CCTGATCAGACCTCGATCGGGATTACGATGCGCTGCCCAAACAATTGCATCCACTGCGGCGCATCAGATGTCAGCGGCGCAGAACTGCCGCTTCCGGTGATCAAGAACGTGATCGACCAGGCGCTTGATCTTGGCACATACCTGATCTCATTTGATGGCGGCGAGCCGATGATCAGGAAGGACATCACGCAGATGGTGGCGCACGTGGATAAAGAGAGGGCGATCGCAACCTCATTCGCATCAGGGTACGGGCTTTCCGAATCGCTTGCATGCGAGCTGAAAAATGCCGGCATGTATGCGGTCAGGGTCAGCCTCGATGGTCATGATGCTTCAGAGCACGACCGGATGCGGGGGCGCACCGGCGCATTCGATGACGCCATGAACGGTATAGCAAATGCGCTCGGGGCGGGACTGCTCGTGGACATGTTCGTGGTGGTGTCGCCGGAAAACATCGATCATCTGGATGATTTCTATTCGCTTGCCTGCGATCTCGGCGTGCACGAGGTCTCGCTGTACGAGATCATCGCTGTCGGCAGGTGGATGGATCACGAGGACGAGGTGATCACATCAGGCGACGTTTCCCGGATCAAGGATTTCCAGAAAAGGATCAATAGCCAGCCAGACGGTCCGAGGGTCACCGCGTTTCCGTATTTCATGGGTCCCGATCTCTTTGGCTGCTTCGCTGGCAGACGCTGGATGCACGTAACAGCAGCCGGAGACGTGCTTCCGTGCGCCTACACGCCGCTATCGTTCGGAAACGTGTGTGAAGAGCCGCTCATAGAGATATGGAAGCGGATCGGCAAGCATCCGGCATACAAAGGGGCTGCCGATTACTGCATGATGCGAAACCCGGAGTTCAGGGAACAATACATCCATTCGATCCCGGAAGGCGCGGAGATGCCGTATCGGGTTCGATGAACCGAGAACGGCAATGTCTGAAAAATCTGAGTTGTGTTTCCGTCGGTTATCGGATTTGTGGTATTCGTTTATCTGTATAACACGTGCTCGGATGCGGGCGAACCTGTGATGGAGTCACGAATCAGACTGCTGGCGGTGAGCCCTACCGTATCCCGTGTTTTGAGGAGTTGATGCGATGAAACGGGCACCGATCGCATCCCTGACACGCGCATGGTCATGTAAGCATCTACCGGAATCGCTTACGGCTCCTAAATCCGCTCCCACTCCCTCCGCGTCTTTACGTCAGCAAGCATCGGCATGATCTGATCGATCCTTTCCTGCGCCCTCTCAAGCAGAGCAGGATCGATGACCGGTATCGCAGGCACTGGAGCTGCCTCACGCTCTGGAACCTCCGCAGCAACCACATGCGATCGATCAGGGCGCGTCCGCTCCCCCGAAACGATGCAATCGATGCTTCGCTCCCATTCCGTGCTCCACGCGGTATCACATACAGGTGTATGTGTCACAGCGGTTCTGCCGACCGCGATCGCATCGAGCCAGCACGCATTCTCACATGCGCCGCAGAAGGTGCAGAGGTCAGATGCGATCTCGATCTTCTTATCCGGCGGAACATGCCATGCATTCGCCGGGCAGACATTGAAACACGCATGGCAGCCAAGCGGGTCGCATTTCACGAGATGGTTCTCGATCAGCCGGATATCCCCCTCGAATGGCTTGAAAACGTCGATACCCCCGTAAGGGCAGACGCTTCTGCACCAGCCACATGCAACACAGTCGTCGCTGACAGAGAGTGTGCCTGATACCCGGGGCGCGGTCACGTCCGCACTCCTTTCGCCCTTAACCTTGATTGCGTCTTCAGGACAGATATCCTCGCAGAGCACGCAGTAATCGCAACGTTCTTCGTCGATGAGGATGTTTTCGAATGGCACAGGATCGATAGGGGTTATTTCACCCTTCTCTTTCGGAATCAGTATGAATGCATCGCAGAAATATGCGCAGATGCCGCAGAAGTTGCATTTTTCAGGATCGATGGTGATCTCGCCGGTTATTCCCTCTCTAAACGGTACAATCTCCTCTTTCTTCGGGAACGTGTATTCGACCTTGATCGCATCCGAACTGCATACCGGCTCACAGAGGCTGCATGGGAGGCAGTTTTCGTTTGCCTGCGCCTTTGGCTCGATATGCGGATAGCATTCCCGTTTTACGGCGTCTTCTCCATCGATATCCATCTTAACTGCTTTTGTCGGGCAGAAGGCAGCACACATCCCGCAGAACGAGCATTTATCCGGGTCAAGGAGCACGGGCGGCGCATCCAGCCCGGTCCCGATAGCCTGCATGTCGCCGAGTTCGAGCGCGTCTGTCGGGCAGAGATCGACGCAGATGCCGCAGCCGCAGCACCGCTTGTAATCGTAATCGATTGTCCTTACGGTCCGGTCGGTGTGCTGGATGTAGATGATATGAGAGTCCTCAACGGTCTGCGTGACCTGCGGGTATGCCGGCATCCGGATATTTTATTTCGACTGCGTGGATAAGAATGTACTCTTTGTATGGCTGCGGCAAGGCAGCGGTGCGGGAGGAGTGGGGTCTCACCCAAGCAGTCTCCTTCTCGACCCAGGGGTTTCAGGAGCTTTTGAAAGATCGCAACCATTAAGTAACGGCACCCCAAACACTAACGCAGGAATCTGGAAGTGCGAAAGGGGTATAATGCCAACAAGATTAGCAACTGGGCTATGTATTGGAGATGGTAGCGCTGCGGCGGTAGCCAGGGAAGCCGTGATGCAAGCAAAAGAGAAATTAGAAGGCGGCAGAATCGATTTATCCATCGTGTATTCCTCAAGCAAGCACGATCACAGAGAAGTGGTGGATGCGGTGAGAGAAGCAACTGGTAATGCGCCTTTGATCGGAGCCTCTTCAGCAGGAGAGTTTACCGAAGAAAAAGTTGAAAGCGGAAGCGTGGCTGTGGGCTTACTCTCGTCAGACGAGATCAAAGTCTTCACTGCCATAGCTGAAGGCGTAACAGAGGATCCGGAAGCAGCAATAAAGGCGATTGCAGCGAAACTGCCTGATGAGGTGGCAGGCTATCCATACCTGACCGCCATCGTCCTGATCGATGGCTTGTCCGGCGTGGGCGAGGAGGTTACGCTGCTTGCCTCATATCTCCTTGACCCGGAGATGAGGATCGTCGGAGGCATGGCTGGCGACGATTTCAGGATGGAAGAGACTTTTGTATTCTGTGATGAACGCGTTGCCACCGATGCGCTCGGTATCTGCCTCTTTGCCTCGAAGATGCCTCTCTTTACCGGTGTTAAGCACGGGCACATCCCCCTTAGCAGGACACTCAAGGTGACAAGGGCACAGGGCAACGTGCTCTACGAAATCAATGATATGCCGGCATGGGATGTATGGAAGGAAGAGACCGCCGAAGCCGCCCGAAAGATGGGTGTGGACGTAGAAAAACTCGTTGACCCGGCAGAGATTGCGCAGTTTTTCACCAATTATATACTTGGTCTGGCTACCGAAAAGGAAGGTCAGTACAAGATACGATGGCCCGTGAGCATAAACAAAGATGGCTCTCTCAGTTTCACCTGCGGAATCACCGAAGGATCCGTTTTTCGGATCATGGACGGCAGCGATCAGGAAAAACAGATCAATGCCGCCGAGGAGGCTGCTGTGTTAGCAAAGGAGTCTGCAAAGAACGCGGGTTACTCTGAATTTGCCGGAATACTCGTCTTTGACTGTGCTGTCAGGCAGTTGATGCTCGGGGGCAGATTCTCAGAGGCTGTGGACTGCTTCAAGAAAGTTCTCCCAGGAGTCCCCTTTCTGGGCTGGGAGACGTACGGTGAGATCCGTCTGGAGCCGGGACAGTTCAGTGGCTTTCACAACACCACGTCTGTTGTCCTGCTCCTGCCGGATGGCGGCAAGACCGCATAGCGAGAGAGAAAGGGATATGCAATGAAAGTGAGGAAAAGTGAACTGATAGACACTTATGCTCAGAGTATTGGCATAGAGACCGCCAGGGAACTCGTAAATAAAAAAATTAATGCCGCAGCACTGGAGGATAGAGAGAGTTACACCGGAGAAGAGATAGCCCGGATATGCGGCGAACTGGAGAAGGAAGGCGGTCTGGTCAGGATAGTCACACAGACATTCCTGGTCCAGCTGGAGCGCAGGAAGTCAGAGGAGCAGAGACTGCTGCTTGACAACATCGAGACCCAGATCTGGTACCTGACCGATGTGGAGACCTACGGCGCCGTAAACAGAGCCCGTGCGGAATTTTTGGGGTGGGAGGAGGAAAATCTGGAAGATAAGAATATGCACGATCTGATCGCCAGAGAAGAATGTGATATTTGCATCGCAAGTAACAGAGAGGTCTTTGAGAAGAAAAAACAGGTTCGTACTGAGGCGTGGGCTAAGAATGGCAAAGGAGAGACGCGTCTGCTATCCACCACGAGGACGCCGAAACTGAACAGCGACGGAGATGTCGAGTATGTGATCTGCGCGGCGGAGGACATAACCGAGCGCAGAGCCGCTGAAGAGCACATCAGGCACTTAAACAGCGTCCTTGCAGCCATCAGAAACGTCAACCAATTGATCGTGGTTGAGAAGGACCGGAACAGGCTCCTTAAGAAAGCGTGCGATGCCCTCATCGAGGCACGGGGCTACGATACTGCGTGGATCGGATTCTTGCAGGATGGCGAAACCTTTGCTACGGCAGTGGGCTCGAGTTTCAGGGAAGATATCTCCGGTTTATGCGAGCGTGTGATAAGCGGCGATCATCCGCCCTGCATCAAAAACGCACTCATACGGGAGGAGCTCTTTACAGTCGTGGACAGATCCGGAGAGTGCAGGGATTGCTCTCTTGCGGGCGCATGTACCGGCAAAGGAGCAGCGATCATCCGTCTCGAGCACGCGGAGAAGCTCTTCGGGCTGCTTGTCATATCGTTCGCACCGGATGTTGCTGCCGACGAGGAGGAGAAAGGACTCCTCGAAGAGGTTGCTTCAGACGTAGCGTTTGCGCTCCATGGTATGGAACTGGAAGAGAAACGCAGAAGCGCGGAGGACGCGCTCAAGGAGAGCGAGGAGAGGCACCGGGTGCTCTTCGAGACGGCTAAGGATGCCATATTCCTGACTGATGAGACCGGAAGGTTCGTGGATGTCAACAAGGCGGCTTGCAATTCGCTTGGATACGGCAGAGAAGAGTTGTTAAAACTGAGCATTAGCGATATTGATGCCGAGCCCACCGGATACGGGGAGTTTCGGAAAGTTCGGGATGAGATGGCAAAAGAATCGACATTCGAGGTGAACCAGCGGAAGAAAGATGGAACAGTCCTGCCTGTGGAGGTTACCGGGAATTTCTTTGAAATTGGTGGTAGAGTACTCTCTCTGGCGATTGCCCGTGACATCACCGAGCGGAAGCAAGCAGAAGCTCAGATAAGAAAGTCTCTCAGGGAGAAAGAGGTCATGTTGCAGGAGATACATCACCGCGTAAAGAACAATCTCCAGGTCGTGGCGAGCCTGCTCAATATGCAGGCATACGCTACCAGCGACCAGAACGCGAGGGATGTACTCGCCGAATCCAGAAATAGAATAAATACTATGGCTCTTATCCATCTTCAATTGTATGGGCACAGGGATTTATCAGAAATAAACATGGAGGAGTTTGTAGATACGCTACTGAAGCAATCGTTCCAATGTTATCCGGTTCGGGACACGAAGATTACTCCGATCATCCATGTAACCGATTATCCGTTCCCGATATCCATTGCAGTGCCCACCGGGTTGATCATCAATGAACTGTTGACGAACGTTCTGAAACACGCTTTCGTTGGCAGAGCCGAAGGCGTGGTCGAGATCAGCCTTGTTGCATCGAAGCGCGGTGAGGTCAGTCTGACAGTAAGCGACGACGGCGTTGGATTGCCAGATGGGTTCGATATTAATGCGCCCAAACTGTTTGGTCTGCGTCTGGTGAGGATCCTGGCGGAAGACCAGTTACAGGGAACACTGTCGGTCATCCGTGTCCATGGTGGGGGGACGGCTTTCACGATCAAATTTGGCGTGGAGGGAGCTATCTGAAAATCCGGTAGTGTCCCAGTAGTGTCCCAGCAACGTGAGCGACCGCATCCACTCGCCGACCGGCTCACGCGACGTCCCGACCACGAGGCGCCTGCGGTCGCCGATCTGTTCCATCATGCCCCTCGCCTCAACCATCTCGCCAGCCAGCGCCTGCCCTGCGTACGTGTGGGTGTAGCAGAGAATCTCGGATATGACCGGATGGTCGATCTCATAGACCGCCGGATTATCGAAAGCGAGATCTGCGCTGGTGACTCTGGCTGTGATGGTGCACCGGCGCAGATCGTTCCCGCGTTCCTGCCGCACAGGCAGTTGATCCCAATCGCGGACGAACAGCAGGTCAAAATACGTGCCTTCAACCATCCCCCGATTTCCTTTCCGCAATTCGTGGATCATAAACTCTTCAAACGAGATTTCGGGCACTCTCTTTGCGTAGATCCGGCGCCACATCTCATCGCTGATCTCAGTGATCCGGGGTTGCGACCGGGAACGATTCCTGTCTGCCACCTGTACCTTCTCCACCCCCCCGGTCTTCTGCGTCTTCCGCGCATCCTGCATCTCTTGCATGATTGCGTCCCTTGCAAGGAACCAGTACTTCCCGTACACCACAAAATCGATGTCAGAACCCTCGATCTGCAACCCGGGCAGCATCGAACCGGTGATCCCCATCTTTTCGATAGGGATGCCAGCCCCCTCTAAGAGATCAACGATCGCTGCAACCCGGCGGTCTTCCTCCGCGAGGGATTGTATGCGCTCATCCGCCCGGAGAACCTGCGAAATCTCATTTTCAGGGACACAGAGACGTTTCCATGACGGGCGGTTCTCTTCCATGAACTCAAACGATTCATCGAAATCGAGTTTGCGGTATCTGACGCCGCCAAGCTCGCGGTCGCCGTTTTTGTCAGGTATGTATCTAAGGACTGCCTGCACACCGTCTGTGGAATCGTAACCCGAGACCGCAAAAATCCAGTCATCATTCGTAATGAAAAAATCGCGTAGCCGAACCTTTATGTGATGCATCGATAGCGGGGGATGGATTTGAACCATCGGTCTACGGGTTATGAGCCCGTCGGGATGTCCTGACTACCCCACCCCGCTTGAGCGTGGAGGCGTATCAAATAACGTATCAGCGATACATAAATGCTTTGGTGCTGGCAAGTGGCTCCAGGTCCACAAGAACATCGGGAACATATAGATTGAGATACGCTGCGAATGAAAAATCCCTGACATCGGGCAGGTTTAACACCCCTCCATCCAATATTCCGGACATGAGAACCATTGAGTGGAATAATGGCACGATAACCCTGATCGACCAGACCCTGCTGCCCGGGGAATACAAAATCATCGAATGTAAAACCGTCTCCTCGCTCTGTGAGGCAATCGTTTCGCTCCGCATCAGGGGTGCGCCTGCGCTCGGGGCTGCTGGTGGGTACGGGGTCGCGCTTGCAGCACACACAAGCGCCCACACAACCACCGCAACCACCAGCACCCCAACAACTGCGATCAACACAACCTCGTTTGAGCGGTTCATGCGCGATCTCCACGCGGCAGCAGAAACGATCAAGCAGACCAGACCGACCGCAATCAACCTTGCGTGGGGTGTTGACCGGGTGATTGCCGCTGTCAGGGAATCAGGTACCAGTCGCATCGATGAAGCACGGGAGATCGCACTTTGCGAAGCGGTTGCAATCGCTGAAGAGGATGTGCAGCGTAACAAGCGGCTTAGCAAGCACGGCGCGGCGCTCTTTGAAGACGGAGACACGGTGCTGACCCACTGCAATGCAGGCAGACTTGCCTGTGTGGATGTGGGCACCGCGATCGGCGTGATCAGGGCGGCGGTCGAGGCTGGCAAGGAGATATCTGTCGTATCATGCGAGACCCGCCCGCTCAATCAGGGAAGCAGGATCACCACATGGGAACTGATGCAGGATGAAATACCGGTCACACTGATTGCGGATTCTGCCGCAGGTTCGATGATGCGGGAAGGATTGATCGACAGGGTGATCGTCGGAGCCGATCGGATCACGAGAGATGCGGTATTCAACAAAATAGGAACGTATACCCATTCAGTTCTTGCAAAGGAGCACGATATACCGTTTTATGTCGCAGCGCCGATCTCCACGTTTGATCCTGCCCGGCTGGAGCACGATGTTGTGATCGAGGAGCGGGACCCTGATGAACTGCGGCGCATCAATGGCGTGATGCTTGCGCCGGCAGGTGCCGTGGTGTACAATCCGGCGTTTGATGCAACGCCCGTAGAGAACGTCACCGCGGTTATCACCGAGGAGGGAGTGATGTATCCGGCACAGCCTGACTGGTGGAGCCGCATCCCAACGTCGTAAATGAGATCCCAGTCAGTAGTTGATGCGGGCATGACCCCGATGGTGCAGATCGTTTCGGTTGTTAATATATAAATTTCAATTATATAATCGTTGAACCGGAAAGTTTATATACTCCTGCATAGTAGTGATATCGTGCGAGCGGGTTTCCAAACTCTTTTTACCACACTAACCCCCACTCCCCACTCCCCACACTCCCGCTCGCACAAACCCCCTTTAACTGTTTTTTATCTGCCCTATCGGTAACGCGTATATTAGAGACTCCAGAAGCACCCCAAGTTCGATTCTTATATTCTTATCTTTACGTCAGCCTGACATGTTCAGGCGTGGGTTCGTACAACTCGCCCTGCGTCTTGAGCCGCCCGATCAAATCATCCACATACTCTTTCTCAAATCCCTGCTCTGCCGCTCTTGCAAAGACCTCTTCCTTCGGTGCCATGCCGCTGTGTTCTGCCTCGATCTCCCGTATGATGTTGCGCAGCGTCTTGATCTTGTCGCGCTGACTCTTGCTCACGCCGGTGGTCAGGATATCAACATCGAACTTGCCGGTCTCGGCATCGAAAGCGACCTGCCGCAGACAGCTCTCAACCACCCGGATCACGCGTTTTGAGTCCTCGATCGTGATCTCGTTGCTAAGTCTGACCCGTGCGCTCGCCTCGCATAACCGCACCAGTGCCTCAAGCTGCCTTGCAGTGACCGGCACAGGCGAATCCCGATCCTCACCCTGCCGCCTCAACCCAAGATAGAAATCGATCAGCTGATTCCGCGCCCCATCGTCCATGATCGGATAAATCTCCTTTTTCGCATAGGCGATGTACTTTCTGAGTATATCCGGCATGATTTCGGGATTGACGATCTCCATCGCATCGTTGACGTCCCTATCTGTGATATCGCTGCCAGAAACGTACGTTTTGTGTGCGTGTAGCTCGCCTGCGTGGTGTGCGCCAAGAATATGGGTTGCGATTGCGGTATCCCTGCCGATGTCGGGCTCATCCTTCAGCACGAAGATCAG
>DAOVGO010000187.1 GCA_030672345.1 Methanosarcinales archaeon
ATCAGGGATTCGGTTGCATGAGCAGACCCGGACGGTTTTCTCGGGGCGGCTCATCCTGCACATAGTTCCATCCGAGATCGAGTGCAAGCTTCGCCCTTGTCAGTTCCTTCCCGAGGTAACCGGCATGATCCAGTTGCGAGATCAGCCCCAGATCGATCGCGGTCGTGAGAATCCTGCAGACATCGGTTCCGATGATGGTAACTCGCGTGTGGGTCACGATAATCAGGTTGCGCGCTCTTGAGATTTCGATGCGGAGGCATCCGGCAGGATCAGGAGCCCATTTCGACTTTTGCGCAGCAAGAACGGATTTCTCAGGAACTTCTGCGTCAGGAAGATACCGTTTCTCCTTCAAGATGAGGAGATCGATGCCGAGATCCTTTGGCGAGCTGCGGCGCTCTCTTGCGAGCACCATCATCTGTGAGGCGGTAGCAAGTTCTGTGATGCTCCCGCGCGCCTTATCGCTGTGCTCTGGCGTGAAGAGGATGTCGGCACCGAGTTCGGAGGCGATCCCTGCAAGAAGCGCATTCACACCCACAGAATCGGCGTCGATCAGTTCGGTGACATTGCCGACGCCGAAGAATAGCGGGGTCGTTTTGTCCTTTTTGCGGAAGTCTCCATACCTCTGAATCGACTGGGCGACCCCGTGCCCGACAGGATCGAGCACCGGGTCTGCGATGATCCTCTCGATGCCGAGATCCTTCGCATATTCGATATTTCGGTGCAGCGAATCATGATCTCCCTGATCCGGAATGATCACGACCGCGGTTCCGTGCTTAAGAACCGCATCCTTCACAGCATCGATGTTTCCTGAGTTCAAACTCAGCACGAGATCTGCCCCGGACGTTATTCCGGCAACGATGAGATCCGGATTTAGGGTATCTATGCTTACCGGAAGTTTTGTTGTGGATTTTGCGATCTTAACCGATCTTACGACATCGTCAACACAGGCATCCATTGTGGCGCCGAGATCGATTAAGTCTGCGCCTTTCTTCTCGAATTCACGTATCTTCCCAACCAATCGCTCTTCTGGCATCCCGGTCGCACCCGCGATCTCTGCCATTACCTTCATCGCCGAGTTTCCGCCGATCTTTCTGCCGCATATCTCGAACGTGGGTCTGGCATCTCTTTCATGCCCGTTTATGCGCAGAAGAGCGTCTTTACGCATTTTCCTTGATAAAAATTCATCAGCCGGGATTGTTTTCGAGAGTTCGAGCTCGCTTACGCATGAAAGCACCGATGTCAGGTCATAAGCGTGTCTCGGTCCGAGACGGATCAGCGTCCCG
This sequence comes from Methanosarcinales archaeon, assembly GCA_030672345.1. Classification (GTDB taxonomy): domain Archaea; phylum Halobacteriota; class Methanosarcinia; order Methanosarcinales; family Methanogasteraceae; genus Methanogaster_D. Next base: position 1,284 of record DAOVGO010000187.1, read on the forward strand.
CATTCGCCTTCAAGATCGGTGAAATCGCTTGATACGAGACCCGGGACGAGGAGCAGGTCGTATTGTCCATCCGGAAGCGATGATCTCAGCAAACCCGGTGTTATGAACGCCGCGATATCAATATCGAGGACAAGCACATCGGCGTTCTCCCGCACTGCTGCTTTGACCGTTGCTTGCGCAAGTCTTCCGGTCGCTACGAGGATTTTCATAATATCACTGTCTTGTGGACGCTTTTTTGGTCAGATATACTAAAATGTGCCAACATCGCCGAAGGCATCGGTATGATCTGCTGGTGTGACATGCTGGTGCTGGTATGCTGGTATGATCTGTTTACGTGCTCTCTCTCCTTCTCTCTACTCAGTCCCTGCGCACATCCACGACCGCATCCACGATCTCCTGCCGCTCCACATCCACAAGCCCCAGATCCGTGATCTTGAGCCTTGGTATCACAGGGAGCGCAAGGAACGAGAGCGTCATGAACGGAGACTGCAGCACGCATCCGATCTCCTGCATCATGGCATGGAGACCACGGAGTTTCGCATCTACCGACTCGACGCTTCCGGTCGATAGCAAGCCTGCAAACGGCAGCGCGATGCTGCCCATGATCTCACCATCATAAGCAACAGCGATTCCGCCGCGCATCGTCCGTATCTCATTGGCACAGAGCGCCATGTCCTCGAAGTTGGTGCCGACCACGATCACGTTATGCGAGTCGTGGGCGATGCTCTGGGCAAATGCGCCCTCTTCGATCCCAAAACCTGAAACAAAACCTCTTCCGATGCTTCCTGCGCCCCCGATGTCTCTGCTCTTTCCGTGCCGCTCAATAACGGCGATAGAGAGGATATCCCGTGCAGGATCCGGGTAAAGGATGCCATCTTTCGGATGCAGCGTTTCGACCCTCCAATCGGTGAATATCGCATCAGGAATCGCAACGATCACGTTTACCCTGACGTCTCCCTCGCTCCTACCATCTCCATCTCCATCTCCATCTCCTTCTCCCTTCTCCTTTTCCGCGTCCGCGCTCCTTTTGAGATACAGGCTCTCAGGATGGATCCTCCTGAACCGCACCGTATCAAAGACCTCTGCCGGGTATGCCGGCTTTGGAGAGCTGTCAGCCGCCCCGCTCACAAAAACACGCTCGATTGCGAATCGTTCGAGGTCATCGAGCACCACGAGATCGGCTTTTCTTCCGATGCTGATTGATCCGATCAGGTGGTCGATCCGGTAGTGCCTCGCCGTGTTGATCGTGCACATCGATATCGCATCGATCGGATCGATGCCAAGCTCGATCGCGGTTCTTACGTGCGTATCCATGTATCCGGCGATCAGATCCCCTGGATGCCGGTCGTCCGAGACAAAGAAGAAGCTGTCAAGGCTGACTCCGTCCCGGGCGAGCCGCGGCACGAACTCGCGGAGAGACTTTGCAGCAGACCCTTCCCGCAGCATCACAGCCATGCCCATCCGAGCCTTCTCGATCGCCTCCTCGTACGTCAGGGACTCGTGGTCGCTTGTTATGCCTGCGCAGAGGTACCCTGCGAGATCGCTGCCGGTCATTCCGGGGCAGTGCCCGTCAGCCCGCTTTCCAAGGAACAGGGCTTCCTCAATCATATCGAGTTTTTCAGGATCGGCAGCAAGCACGCCTGGAAAGTCCATCACCTCGCCGAGCCCGACAACACCGTCCTGATACAGCAGATGCGTCACCGTGGGTGCGTCCAGCACCGCTCCTGACGTCTCGAGATCCGATGACGGGACGCAGGACGGGATCATGACAAAGATACTGGACGGCAGATCCTCAATCTCTCCCAGAACCAGTTCTATCCCTTTTCTTCCGAGAACGTTTGCGATCTCGTGCGGATCGATGATCATCCCGGTCGTGCCGTGCCTGATCGCCGCCTCTGCAAAGTTGGTCAGGGTCACCATGCTGGACTCGTAGTGCACATGCCCATCGATCAGACCGGGAGAGACGAATTTTCCGGTTATATCGACGATCTCAGTGCCATCGCCGATTTTGTCAGATACATCCCCGATTCCAACGATGATGCCGTCTTTTACTGCGATGTCTGCCCTGAGAAGTTCTTTTGTGTTGACGTTGACGACCCTGCCACCTGTCAGCGCAAGGTCTGCTTTTATGGTTCCTTTTCCAGCGGATATCCGTTCGTGTAGCGCCATGATGATATCATGCTTCAGGGTTGTTGAAGTATCTTTTCTTGTTTTCCGCGGGGTCACGGCGACAATGGTGAAATCAGAAGCCCGCACGTCTCAGGAAGCCCAAGCATCAGGTTCATGTTCTGGATCGCCTGTCCTGATGCGCCTTTTACGAGATTGTCGATCGCAGATATCACGACCGCACGGTTCCCCCCGCACACAAGCCCGATATCACAGAAGTTCGAGCCACGCACATCAGCGAGGTTTGGAAGACCATCCCCTTCCTCGCGCACCCGGACAAACGGTTTATCCCTGTAGAACTCTTTGTACGCGTCCAGAATCGCACCTGATTCGCACTCTTCACGCAGAATCAGATGCGCGGTCGTAAGAATCCCGCGGATGGCAGGCACGACATGCGGCGTGAAGTATACGTTGCTCACACTGTTCAGCGAGTTGTCCAGCCGCCCAAGCTCCTGAACAATCTCAGGGAGATGCCTGTGCGTGGTAATATTGTAAGCCTGGACGTTTTCCGCAAGATTGGGATAGTGTGATGTGTTGGATGGCTCCCCGCCTGCTCCGGAGATGCCTGATTTTGAATCAAAGATTGCACATCTGATCATTCCTGCTTTTGCAAGCGGTGCTGCCGAGAGTATCGCACCTGTCGGATAGCATCCCGGATTTGCGACAAGGCGCGCCTCGGAAGCCTCCGGATGCAGTTCAGGAAGACCAAAGACCGCATCTCCGTCTCTTGGGTCGGTGTGCACACGTCCGTAGGTCTCCTCGAATACCTGCGCCGGCAGCCGATAATCCGCGCTCAGGTCAACCACACGCGTATCGCTCTTAAGGAGCGCAGGAATGATGTCCATTGCGGCGCCGTGCGGCACTGCCGTAAATACGAGATCGCACGCATCAGCGATCTCTGAGGGCGGCGGGTTCTCGAAATGCAGATCGATCAATCCGGAGAGGTGTCGGTGAATGTTCGTGACCCTATTTCCGGAGAGCCTTCTTGATGTCACGATCCTGACACGTGCGCAGGGGTGCTGCAGGAGCAGCCTTATCAGTTCGCAACCGGTGTATCCTGAGCCGCCTATGATTCCAATATCGATCATGGTCATCTTTGTGGCTCTGGCAGGTCAAAAAGATTGGGGAATCGGTACGGTATCGTTGGATCGATCTCTGCGATGAATTCTGCTATCTTTAGCACCTGATGCTCAGTTATGCCCGGTATCACCACTGTTCTGAATACACGGATGTTCTCTCTGGCTTTCGTTGCAAGTACCTCCGCATTCCTGATAACTGGCGCTGATGGTGCGCCGGTCAGCATCCGGTGCACATCGTCATCATAAGCCTTGATCTCAAAAGAGATCGATGTGGATATGTCGATCACCCGCCAGAGCGTCTTCGGCGTACAGAAACCATTGGTCGCAATCCCGACGCCAATCTCTGCATACTTCTCTTGTACCTCCTGCACCACCTCCTCAATATATGGAAGATGAATCGTTGGCTCTCCTCCCGTGAAACCGATCTTGTCCGTGTCTGGCGTCATTCTGGATATTGCTTCATCCGCAAGCACCGCTGGCTCCACATAATCCCGGTAGAACCATTGTGCATCAGGATACTGCGATATCCGGTATGCGTTGCAGTACATGCATCTAACATTACAGCCGAGCATGGTAACCGAGTAGCTGGCAAGCGTCTCTGATAGCATCGTGTATGCGACCTGCGGCATCTCTACCCTGCACACGCCACGCTCACCTTCAAGCCGATTTACCCCGC
>DAOVGO010000151.1 GCA_030672345.1 Methanosarcinales archaeon
GAGAGCGTCTCTATTCGCAGGAAACTGTCAGACGTTTTGAAGAGATACGGGGAAAGTTGGAACGAAAAGATGTAGCCAACTTTCAACCTATGGGTCAATCGTTTCAGGTGGCAGTATCTTGTTAGCGGTTGAAGTGGACTGCCGATTATCTGCGGGGTTGGAGAACACGCCGCCGCCGAAGCAGACACGATACGGGAGGCGCCCGCCCGTCGGTTCACGCGACACACGCGGATATGCGGCGCCCGCCCGGCTCGCGCTTTTCTTTTTTCGTTTCTGCGGACTTGAGTGTTCTTTGCGATGAAATCAGTGTTAATCTGTGAAATCTGTGGCTAAAAATATTATCAGCCACTGATTAACGCAGATTACACAGATTAATGGTTATCTGCGGCAACAGAAGCGAATCGAGAGCGCCAGCGGACAATCGCGGGTGGGGCGGGCATCGAACATCGGCGGACCCGGCGGGCGGCTGCATCATGGCAAACGCAATCGTGAGAGCACAAACTTTTAAATGTGGAGGTTTGAAGTAGAATCAGGTGTTTGACATGGAAGTTGCAGAGAAGGATATGGGTATAAGGTTGATGGCAGTAGATCGTTTAATGCCAATAGAAATCTACAGAGGGATACGGAATTTGACAGATGGGGAATTAGAGACCCTTCTTTTGCTATTAGATTCTGAATTGACTGAAGAAATATTGGTTCGGCGAGAAGAATCAACGATTTTTTTAATGAGCGGAGGACTACTTTCAGAATCGGATGTCTTCAAGGACTGACATGTTTGAACTGAGATTCCACCCTGCTGTAAAAAGAGATCTTAAAAAGATTGGAAAATCTGTTGCAAGAGAAATCGAGGATAAACACTTTAGAAATATCAAGGAAAATCCATCAGCATCAGAAAATCTTTCGCATATGTTCAAAGGATTGAAGTCGTACCATTTCAAGTCGGGAACTGTCGAATATAGAATTATTTACGAGATCTATCAGAACGAGAATATCGTCATTGTGCTTTTGATTGGAAAAAGGGAGAATTTGTATTCTAAATTGAAGAGGCGTGTTGAATAAAGATATTGAATGTGAAAAAATGGAGTTGGAATGAAATATGATCAAACATTCCCTGTTTAGCAGAGAGTCACTCGAAACGGTGGATAAACGCAAGAATCGCCAGCCGTGACCTCCAAGAATCGAACGCACGGAATTCACCATGAGTTTCTCGAATGCGAAATAACAAATCGGGAGCATCATCGAGTGCGGCGGGCGGCAGCACCCGGGCAAATGCAATCAACGGGCATGCCCGCCCGTCGGTTCATGCGGATATGCGGCGCCCGCCAAGGCTTGCGCTTTTTTTTGTTTCTACGGATTTAAGTGTTCTTTGCGATGAAATCGGTGTTAATCTGTGAAATCTGTGGCTAAAAATATTACCAGCCACTGATTAACGCAGATCACACAGATTAACGGTTATCTACGGCAACAGAAGCGAATCGAGAGTGTCAGCGGACAATCGCGGGCGGGACGGGCAGCGAACAATCGCGGCAGACCCGGCGGGCGGTTGTGTCATGGCGGAGGTAGACATTTATGAGGGATTGAAAAACATATAAAATGATATGATCTCGCAGAGGGATAAAATGACAACAACAACGATATTGTATGCCGTTTTTGATGGTGAAGTGCTGAGACCAGAAGAAACCGTAGGTTTGGAAGTGGGTGAGCGTTATATTTTGATGGTCGAATCGAAGCAGAAGATCAGTGATATCGAAAATGACCCCGCATTCGATCTTTCTTCATTAGCTGTGGAAACAAAGATCTTGGATCTAGCAACGGAACACGATCACTACTTATATGGAACACCAAGGCGTGGATCGGATGGTGACTGATACATGTCTTGTTGATACGGTCTGCTGGATTGCTCTGCTCAATCAAGATGATCGGTTGCATAAATCCACTGATCGCAAATATAAGTCATTAATGAAATCCGAGTATCGTTTCGTTACCACAACTTCGATTTTAAATGAAACTGCAAATGCACTCAGTGACCCACGCCTCCGATTGAGAGTGGTTGAGTTTTACCGGCGTTTGCAGATATCTTCTCGTGTTGAGGTCGTTTTTATCGATCAGCGGTTATGGTCGGACGGGTGGCAACTTTATGAAAAACGGCACGACAAAGCATGGAGTTTAACTGACTGCATATCAATCGTTGTGATGGAGGAACACGAATTAAGAGAAGTACTGACCAACGATAAGCATTTTCAACAGGCAGGCTTTCCGGGCGTTGTTACGGGAAGATATGTGGAGTCAGACAAAGTAACCATTCACGCTTTTCAGGAGCGAAAAACACATACGCATCGTGAGAGCACGCCGCCTTCGGGCAGCCGCATCACGAGAAACGAGCCGACAGGGCTCGCGCTTTTCCTTTTTCTGATTCGTGCGATTTTTTCAGAGCCTACCGGCTCAGATATCCAAATTTTCAGAGCCTACCGGCTCAGATATCCAAAAATGGGGAGCAGGTCTTATCGTGGATAGCTCACCATTGATTTCGCCGAATCTGCGGTCCACGTAACCATGCATGTCTTCTCACAATCCTCCGGTCTCATTGATCATTACGTTCATCTTGGAGTCGAGACTTTCGAATCCACTATTTATTCTGTCCGCATCTCCCGCATCTCAGACGTTATTCCTGAAACTCCACACCCCCACACCATTATCAGTTCTTTGAGGTACTCAATAATTTTATCCATCGGGTCATCCGCTTTTTCCTCGCACACGAGTCTATAAAAATCATCGAAGTCCCCAGTAGCATCAGCATATTTCGCTTTGACGTCATCGACATTAATTAGAGTATTCTTAATCTGTATCGCACCAAGAAACGCATTCAAAGTATCTTCTTCGCCTTCTGCAATTATCTTAACCCGCCCATCATCGAGGTTCTGAACAAATCCCGCCAGTTCAAAAGCCCTTGCAAACGCGATCACCTTTGCCCGGTAACCCACGTTCTGAATATTTTCGGACACCGTCGCCTTTATTTTCTTCATCAAATCCAACTTGTTTGCGGACGGTCCTAAAGTTTTGCGTGTGCTTGACCAGCGGGCGTGGTGTGACTGCCAGTGTGATCCGTGAGCCAACCGGCGGGTATCTGCGACGGACGAGCACACACGCGAGAGCACGCCGCCGGACGATGGGGCACGGGAAAACGCCCGCCGGACGACGCGAACGCATGCGGATATGCGGCGCCCGCCAAGGCTCGCGCTTTTCTTTTTTGTTTCTATGGATTTAAGTATTCTTTGCGATGAAATCGGTGTTAATCTGTGAAATCTGTGGCTAAAAATAGTATCAGCCACTGATTAACGCAGATTACACAGATTAACGGTTATCTGCGGCAACAGAAGCGAATCGAGAGCGCCAGCGGACAATCGCGGGCGGCTGCGCTTTTTAGCATTGTATTATTGGATGCACTATAATTTCAATAAACTTTATCTCTATGTTCAAATTTTAAGATGTGTACAGTTTCGTTCTCCTTTTCAACGAAATAAACGATCCTATAATCCCCAATCCTGACTCTATATGTAGAATCTGCGCCCATTATCTTCTTTAAATCAAAATCTCGATACAGGACTTGATCTCTCTTCAAAACTTCCAATAACGAAGACAGCCTTCGCAAATGCGATTTTGGGATGTGTTTGATATTTTTAGCAACTCTCTTGTGAACAACTACTTTGTACATAAAACTTCACACAGATAGTTCTTTTTTCAATTTCTCCCACTCTATATGCTCTCCCATCACAGATTCATCTTTCAATTTCTGTATCTCAAAAAACTCCTCTTCTGAAACGCGTTCCTCCATAACCCCATCGCCCCCAAGCGATTTGGGCGTCATTCTTGTAACTCCTCTACCTTTGTACACTGTTTTCATTTTCATGACCATCACCATGATCAATGTTGTACTCTGAGATTAAAAAGATATTGTCATGCGGGCTTCTCGTTGCTACACTGTGACTGCCAGCAATCGAGCCGACCGGCAGACCCGGCGGGCATCTGCGACCGGACGAGTGCGATCGTGAGATTATGCCGCCGCCGGAGCAGCCACGCCACAGGAAGCGCCCGCCCGCCTGCGCTTTTTCTTTTTTGATTCGTGCGATTTGTGACTTTTTGATTTATTCTGAAATGGGCCATCGCAAAGAAGATTACACCGCCGATTAAGAAGGGAGCGGTTACCCGCCCCTCCTCATCTCATAACGGTACGTGAGACTTTCACCTCATACCGCTGCCTTCGGCGCTGCTCCGCAGACAAGCATCTCATAACCCTTTCAGTATCGGGCAGCAGTTCCGTAAGTTAAAGTAGTCTTGGTGCCTTTGGCGATACTGCGCTACGCTCCGCATTCAATATATGGGTTCTTATCCAATTTCAAGCCAGCATACCGGACAATCTTCGTATCCGAGAATAGTTTCAATCTATTCTTTCTGGTGTGTTTTCCTGAATTAATTTCGCCTATCTCAGTATTACTCTAAATAGATTTTCTCATACTGATCACTACCCAAACAAGTTTGCCATAGCATGGAATATATCCTCTGGTCTCAGTTTTCTCGTGGACGCTTCCGATGGTGTTTCTGCGGCGATTAAATTCGAACCATCTGCACATTCGTGAAATTCTCGATCTGATGCAACCGTACCAATAATCTGCACTACATGGCAGTCTTATCCCATCTAACTCATACGTAAATGATGCAAATCTCACGAACGACGTGAATATTGGATAGATAGTGATCATTTGTGCGGAAAATACTTGGATTTTTAGCTCATGGCTTCGCCCGCCATCTGACCTGGAGGGGCATCTTCATAGGGCGAAATAATTTCGGGAAATCACACACAAAGCCGATGGGCGCAAAAGTTTTATAAGTTGATGATTCAGCATCAGATTGTAGATATTCAGTCAGGAGGCGACCATGAGAGGACATATCATAGTACTTACCATCGTGATGTTTACAGGAACCGTATCCGCAGATACCTTGCACGTGCCAGCGAATTACACATCAATCCAGGATGCAATCGACTCCGCAGAACCGGGTGATAGCATCCATGTCAGCAAAAAAGTATACCATGAGTGCATAACGATCGATAAACCAATAATACTGCTTGGAGACCATGCCGTGATCCTGGGCAGTGAGGGCGGGGACATTGTGACTGTGAGTGCAGACGATGTTACAGTCTCAGGTTTCACGATCAGGGGTGGGATGGTGGGCATCAATATATTAGCATCCTCCGGAAGCATCATCGAAAATAACCGAATCAACAACAACATATATGGAATCAACATGATGGACGCTGATAACAACATCATCATGGATAATAGGATCATGGGCAACCAGGGTCATGGCATCTCTATGCAAAATGCCAGCAACAACATTATCATTGAAAACCTGATATTGCGTAACCGTGGCGACGGCATCCAGATGGAGCAGTCCACAGATAACGTTGTCATAGACAATATACTCCCCCACGATTTCAGTAGTAACAGCGGTGGCAGCGGTGGCAAAACCACTGACCGGACCCCGGGGAACGGGCGCGTCATCCAGCCCCCGCATTCCGCCGATAACGAGACCAAAACCGATGTGATTGGCGGGACTGCCACCCCACATTTCAACGATACGATTGCCAGTGACCCGACTATTAATGACCCGACTATCGATTACGATGGTATTGATGTGGATATCTTATATGGTGACACTGTTGGCAACATCCATAGTATATGTCTGATACAGTCCCATGGTAACGTTATTCAAGCTGGTGTAATCGAGAGGGTATCCCTCTCACATTCGAATGATAATATTATTGATGCGGATAGATCACCTGCGATCGAATACATCACCGTAGCAGCACCAACGGACAGTATGCCGGACAACACAACAGGTAATATGACGGACAATATAACCGATCAGGAGATGGGAGTATGCGCAGATGGTGATGGAATCCTGTATGTGCCCACCGATTATCCAACGATACAGGCTGCGATCGGGGCTGCAACCAATGGGGACACGATATATGTGTATAATGGCACCTACACGGAAAACCTCGTTGTGGACAAGAGGGTCACACTGCAGGGCGAGGACATGAGTAATACGGTGATTGATGGCAATGGCGGGAATGTTCTATATATAAAGTCTTCTCATGTCAATATCAGTGGATTTACAATAAGAAATGGTAGTTATGGAATTTATATGGTCATTGGCAGGAGTTGCATGGTGACAGAGTGTGATATATATTCAAACAAACATGGGATATTTTTCTGGAGATCATGCAGAGATAATATGATACGCGATTGTATCCTGCATTCGAATACGGATCACGGGATTTTCATCTTCATGGCAGGTAACAATAACAGCGTAACAGATTGCACCGCGTATTCAAACGGCAAAACCGGGATTATGCTGCAGAAGTCCTGTAGCAACAACACGATAGCAAACTGCAGTGCAACGTCGAATCAGCAGACCGGCATCTGTCTGTTCCAGGCGTGTAACAACAACACGATACAGGACTGCAATGCAGATTCAAATGGTGTAACCGGGATCGCGATACAACAGGCATGCGACAACAACACGATAGCAAACTGCAGTGCAATATCGAATCCACAAAACGGCATCTGCGTCTTTCAGGCAAGCAGCGACAACCAGATAGCAAACTGTGTTGTGCAGGACAGTATCAACGGCATCTTCGTATCTCACGCAAGCGCAGGTAACACGGTAGCGGGCTGTGACATGTCAGAAAGCATAAACGGCATCCACATATCACATGCAAGCAGCGGAAACGCGGTAACTGACTGTGACTCGTCGGAAAGCATAAACGGAATCCGTGTATCCCACGCAAGCGCAGCCAACATGGTAATAGGCTGCGACACACCAGAGAACACCAACGGCATCTACATATCCCATGCAAGCACAGAGAACACGATACAGGACTGCGATACAGGATCAAATGTACGACGCGGCATCTCCATAGCCATGTCGAGCAAAGAAAACAAGATGATGAACTGTGTGATTGGTTCAGCCCCGTATGGTGTGGTACTCTCAAGATCCAGCACCGGCAACACGATAACCGGTTCCACCGTTGGCACGTCCAGTCTGTATGATTTCATGGTGGAGTATGCATCCTCTGGCACCGTGATCGAGACGACCTTTGATGCGGCTGGCGTCAGTCTTGCATCTACGCTCTCCGTTAAGAATTATCTTGATGTGCTGGTACTGAATGAGACTGATACAACCCCTATCCAGGGTGCGGATGTCAGCGTGACCGACGAGGGGCAGGCGATATATGCCTCAGCCGGATATGGCGGAACAGACCCGGCAACCGATCACAATGGGCTCTGCAGCGGGATTGTGGTCACTGATCGCACCTATCGCAGTAACGTCGCGACCGAGAACACGACACTTGTCAGTGTGAAGCATGGCGCATGGGAAGAAGCAGATAGGGATGTGAGCATGTCGGAATCGCACACTGAAGTCTTCACCAAGCCAGCGACATGAGAGGAAACGCATTTGCATTTCTGTTAATCATATTTTTATGCGCCCTATCAACAGCCCAAACTCCCGCACAACATAGCGCATCACCGATGCATCTGTTGACGCTCAGGGCAACAGAGATCGCGATGGATGAGCTGCCGTTTTATAAAGGCGAGCCCGGTCTTCTCGTGCTCACGAACGCCGGGCGTGTCATCACAGTGGGCAATCAGAGCACAGCGGGGTGCATCGACGCCCTCACCCTCGCCACCGGTACTTCCATCGGCAGAAACAACCTGATACCGATCCGAAGTATGAACGAACCTCTCTGGTTTCTGTTTTACAGAAAGGATACCGCGGACTGTGTTTATATCGTGGTGAACGGCAGTGCTGTCGATGAATGCAGAACGCTCTGGGAGCTTGGCAGAGTCCCCGATGAATCCTTATTCAAAATATCGAAACACAACGTTGACGCGGAGAGGCTACTTGAATCACCTTTGCTGTGGAATGCAATCGAAGAAGACCTCGGCGAAGCGGACGCTTTCAGCGTGGTGACGCTGACAAACGCTTTATCCAGAGACCTACCAGCCAGTCTCGTCGCATGTCTCCAATCGCACAGGGAACCCGCCCCGGAACTCATCTCCGGATACATTCTTGCAGAGTATCTGCGACAGGAACTGCCAGTCGAAACCCCGCGGGACCAGGAGTATATCACGATATCTCTTTCCGGCTCCATGCGAGACGATGCGATCATGACCCTCCTCGACGCAACGCCCGGGAGATCTGGGCTTTTCATCAAACAGAACGCGCAATTGCAATCGCCAGCTGAGAATGCATCTGTGATCTTTGTGTTGTGGAATGGCAGAACGAAACGTGGGGAGGGAATGGTTCTGGCAGTTGATGACGAAAAGGTCGCCCAACTCTCTGGCGCGGACATGGAAGATGTTCCAGAGTGGTTATGCCGATTAAAAATTATTCTGTGGGAGATAGAACACCTCGACGATCCTGAGTTGTTCGTTTCAACGGTTCAGACATTCAGAATAAACGAGAGGCAGTTGAACCGGCTCACATCGTCCGGACCGGATTCGCTTGCAGTACTGGACGAACTGCCGCGGGCGATCCCGTACCGTCCAACCAGAGTGTACGTGGATATGACCAGTCGTGGTGCACCCCCGAGCAACACCAACATCGCAATCGGGGTCGAACCAGAGAAATATTCCTGGATCACATCCCTGCTAAGGAGTTTCGGGCTCTGGGGTGGCGACGAGATCGAAGAAGAGCGTTTGAACATGACACTGGTATCTGACACCATTGGCGAGGAAAATCCCACGATACTCCACCTCTTAGCGATCAGAGCGTCAGATATCGCAATGGAACAACTGAACTTCGAAAAGAATGATCCCAACGTGCTCGCATTCACAGATGCCGGACACGTCGTGAATATCGATGGTTATAGCACCGAACAATGCATCGACGCCATAACGGCAGCAACCGGATGCACCGCAGGCAAAAACAATCTGCTGGTGGTGCACAGGAGTGCGGATATGCCGCTATGGTTCATGTTCTCAAGAACCGACACAAAGGACTTCATATATTTTTCTGTGAGGAGTCAGAAACTGAAAGCGTACCTTGATGCAGAGCAGAAGTCCGGCTACAATGCCACACTCCTCGCGGATTTCATGAATGAACCAGCTGACACAATCTTCAGAACGATCGTCAAGCACAACATCGGAATCGATGCGCTGGCTGCCAACCCTGCCTCATGGGACCGTATCACAAGCGATATCAGCACGATAAATGCGATGGGTGTTGCGACCACAACCAATGTGCTCGCACACGATGTCCCGCCCGGTCTCGCATCATGCGCCGAGCTTCACACACGGATCTGTCCGGGAACGGTTGCCGGCTACCTGATCTCTGAGCATGTGAAGAAAGATCTCCCGCTCCGCAATCGAAATGAGCGCTACATAGCGCTGCCCATGTCCTTTGCATGCAAGGATGATGCAGTCATAACGCTGCTCGGAATATCTTCATGGGAACTCTTCGCAAGAGATATGACATGGGCGCAGGAGGAAGCGCTTCTCCCGGCAGACAAACCGCTTCCCGGGAAGTCTCTGCTGCGCAAGATGAACTTCACGGATGAACAGATCGATCTGATACTCTCAGAAGAAGAGAACGAATACAACGCAACCGTTGAGATCGGGTTCTCGAGGGTCGCCGGACTCTTCATACGGTGGAACGAGACGACAGAGACTGGAGATGGGGTCGTTGTTACGATTGATATGAAACAGATCAATGACTTAAGCGGGGTAAACCACACCTCAGGTCCATGGTGGTTACGGAAGCTTCCCGAGGACTCAGACATATCAAAGACCCCGTTTGCAGGCAGAGACGATCCTGACTGGAAATGGAAGATCGAGAAATCTGACTGGATGGCAGGTCATCTGGATGAACTTGATGGATACGTCGAAACCATCAAGCGCTTCGAGCTTAACAGCGCCGAAGAACTCCTCGAACTCGAATCAGATGACGTGGATCCACTGGTGGCGGTGGGGGTGCTGGTGCCAACAAACCGGTCAATCCGGTCAAATCAATCCGAGTGACCTTGCGCAGAGCGTGGCAAGATCCTCGACCACCACACCCGTACCATCACCGTTGCCATTACTGCCACCATTACTATTGCTGCTACCGTTACCACTGCTGTTACCATTACCATCCGCCAGCGTCAGGAAACAACACGGGCATGACGTGACCAGCATCTCTGCGCCAACATCCTCCGCATCCTGCAAGCGCACCTTTGCGATTGTTTTCGTCAGGTCGGAGACGCCCTCCCTGAGCGCATTGCCGCCAGCGCCGCAGCACCGCTGAAACTCACGATTCCTCTCCATCTCAACGAAATTGACGCCCGGAAGTATTTTAATAACATCCCTTGGTTGTTCGTAGACCCCCATCTGCCTTCCGAGATGGCAGGGGTCATGGTATGTGACCGTTTTATCGATCCGGTTCGTCCATCGCCGTTTTTTGTCAAGCAGTTCAAATATGAACTGCGATGCATGGACGCATTCAAACGGCAGTTTGTCCCCGTAATACCGGGGCCACTCATCCACAGCGACCTGATAACAGCCAGGACAGGAGAACAAAACTTTTTTGACGCCTCGTTCCTTCAATGCCTCGATATTTTTCCTTGCGAAATCCCGGGCGATGTTTTCAGTGTCCCGATGCCCGATTGAGATCAGATCAGCGCAGCAGCACAGTTCATCTTCGCCGAGCATGGTGAACGGGATATCGAACTTATTGAGTATCCGCACGACTGAGACTGCGTGCAGCGGTGTCTTGTATTCGACGGTGCATCCGACAAAGTATGCGATCTCGGCACTTTCGCTCACAACGATGTCATCCGGAAGCCAGTGCAGCCGGTTCCGCTGATCCGCTCTGTAGGGGTTTCCGTACTTCGATATGACTTCTGTGAAGAACTCCTGCGAGTGAAGCGGGCCGTTGCCCCGGTCCACAAGGTTGGAACGCAGCGAGTCCCACAGTCCCGCGGTGTTGATTCCTGCCGGGCACACAGAGCCGCATACCCCGCACGCCGCGCAATGATACAGACGCTCCGAGAACTCCTGAATTACGGATTCCGGTATCTTCGTTGGGGAGACAAGTTTCGCACGCAAGCCATACCCCGCGTTCATGAACTGCTTCCAGTCCCGGACCTTGTCGCGGGGCGTGTATCCCTTAACCGAATCCGATCCGTTCCCGTTCGGGCTGAATGCGCCACTCTTAATCACATCATACACGGGGCACCATTTCAGGCATTCGCCACATCTGGTGCAGGCATCAAACTCCATCAGTTGCATTGCATCCAGATGATCTGTGGTTACAGACGGCTTCTGCATGATGGCACTCCGGAGATCACGTTATGGCATCTACCAGTTCTTCGGGCAGATCGCATCTCATGCCTCCTGAACACATCAGAACAACGGTCTCATCCGGCGAAACCGCTCCTGATTTCACCAGACGCTCAAGTCCTGAGAGTGCAGTGCATGACTCGAGCCCGACATCAGGCACGCCATCGCTGTGGTAGAGTTCAAGCAACCTGGGAATCTCCTTTAGTTCGGATTCCTTTCCACCGGAAAAACCATACTCAAAGACCGTACCTGCATTTATCAGATGCGGGTACGAGAGGTACAGCTTCGGATTGCCGATCCCGAGCACATGGGTGTCGACTGTCTTCTCGGTCGGGTCGTCGTATCCCTTGAATGCTCTGACCATGGGCGCGCAGCCCTCTGGCTGGATTCCAGCAAGTCTCGGGGCGACGCCGTAGCGTTCCACGCAGGCTTTGTGAAAGCCGTATAAACCAACGCCGCTCCCGACCGCCTGCACGTACCAGCCAGGCACTCTTCCGAGGTCTTCGAGGACCTCAAAACCGATTGTCTTTATTCCTTCGATCCGTAACTGGTTATAAAACCCGTATTCGAGTGGTATATCGCTTTTTTTGGCGAAGGACATGGCATTTGCTATCGCCTCATCAAAGGTTGTCCCTGAGTAGATCACTTCGACATACTCATCGTCGATCTCGGAGCGTATTTCGTCAAACATCCGTTCCGATCGCTCGCGGGCGTTCTCTGGCGCATAGATGTAGAGTTTCATCCCTGCAATGGAACATGCCCTTGCATGGGCAAGCCCGCTGTCACCAGTCGTTGCGGTGACGATCTGGTTGTGCCCGAGTTCCTGGAGCCGTGACACGGTCATGAACGCCTCGCGGTCCTTAAACGTCCTTGTTGGCTGCACCGCCTCGACCTTGATGTAGAGGTTCTCCATCGGTCTGTCTGGCGAGATCGCCTCTGCTATTCGTTTACTCTTAAAAAATGGTGTCTTCTTCATTCCAAGATCGATGGCATGATCCAGATCGTCCAGTGGAAGAACCTGATGGTACCTCCACGGTGAATCCCCAAACGATCGGTCAGGAAAGTCCTCAGGATCGGTGTTATAGTATTTGAAGGGGATGAGCCCCCCACATTTGCAGTTTCGTACGTAACCATTATTGTATATGGTGCCGCAATCGATGCATTGTTGGTGGAATTTTAGCATATTTGCCACCTCTGGGACAAGACGCAAAAGATACAACAGCGCTAATAACTTTAAACCTTTCCCCTGAAGAGCTATGCCGTTTTGTCACTATGAAATGGCACAAAAGTGTTAAATAGTTGTAACAAGCCCGTAATCACATCAACGATTGCAGGCGGACAGAGTATGACAACAGGGAGACAATCACCATGGATGCATGCATGGTACGATGAGATCGAGCCGATCAGGGTTCTTGACCCAACCGCATGGAAGGCAGGGTCATCAGATGACAGGGATCAGGTATTCCCGATCTACTTAACCGATGTGATGAAGTGGAACGGACACCTCTGCCTCGGGCTTGCGCGAGGATACCGCGCTGCCATGGTTGCATTTGATGAGTTGTGCGACAGCCCCCCACAGCGAGGCGACTTCAGTGCCAAGTTCGACAGGGACACGTGCATGGTGGATGCTTTCGCATACATCGCAGGAATCAGGAGCGATTTTGGAAGACAGAATCTGGGAACAATTGAGATCGATAAAACCGGTGCGGTGACGGGGCGGGATGTTTATCTCGTGCACAGGATTTCAACCGGCGATACCGTCGAGATAATCATGAATTTCGGCGATCTCGAGGATTTTGATGAGTTATGGGAACTGAAAGGGAAGATGGCGGGTGTCAAATCGCCGCATGGAGTGGATTTCGAACGCTACAGGGAACTCATGCAGAAGCTGAGTTACGATGTGCTGACCGTTCCTGTAAAAGAGTTTATTGAGGTTCGGCATCTATAGCAGTCACATGCGCTTCGGGTCAACCATCTGGATCTACCTCATCTGCGCAGTATTACTGTTCATAATCGCATACACGAGGGTCGGGCAGAAAGAGGCTGTTTCCGGCGTAAGATCATCGTTTGTTCTTTTTGTTGAGATACTTCCGCTGATCGTAATTGCGATGATCATAGGCGGTCTGATCCAGGTCATAATCCCACAAGCGGTCATCGAACAGTTTCTTGGAACAAGCTCCGGCATCAAAGGAATCGTGACCGGAAGCGTTGCTGGCAGCGTTATGCCAGGACCTCCGTATGCGTCGCTTCCGATCGTAGCCTCTCTTCTCAAGTCCGGAGCAGGCACAGGTCCCCTGGTGGCGCTGGTGACCGCATGGGCGTTGTGGCGCATCAACCTAATCCCACTCGAGATAGCGTTCATAGGACCCAGATTCATGGCAATCCGTTTTCTTGCCACGTTTATCTTCCCGATACTTGCTGGACTGATCGCTCAATTTATAGTCATGCGGTTTGTTGCCTCTCCTTAATCGAAACCTTTATTTAAATCATGGTAATCTGGTTTGTTAGTTCACATCATGAACATAAACAAAGAAACATGGAGATGAAGCAATGAATAAAACCGTTATATCTGTCCTGGTAATACTGCTCTTTACAGCAGGCGTTGCCATGGCAGAGGGGATAGTTGATGACTATCCCGGACTGGAAGAGGTCTCAGATTTCGGAGGAGACCTGACCATAATGCACCTTCTTGGATACAGGGCTGCCGATACATCGATGGAACAGCTCTCGTTTGAGAAAGGTGATCCGAACGTGCTTGCACTGACGCGCGCCGGGCGTGCGACGGCTGTTGGCGGGCACAGCACAGAACAATGCATCGATGCTGTGATTGCGACATCCGGATGCACGATGGGTAACAAGAACCTGATCATCATCCATTCCTGTTCAGAAAAGCCGCTCTGGTTCATCTTCTGCAACCAGAATACGATGGAGGCTATGTACCTTCGTGTGGATAAGAGCGTTCTTGCGGACTACCTTGAGAGGGAATCAACAACCACTGACAAAGACGCACTCTACAGGGAATTCATGGAGGATGACACGGTATTTGAGGTCTCATCAAAATACAACGTCGATGCCAACGATCTGGTAGTAGATCCTGCGCCGTGGAACGCCATGCTTGGCGAGATCGGTCCCACGGATGCAATGTCCATAGTATACGTGGCAAACCCGCTTGCGAGATGGTCGCCATCAGGGCTTATCGCAGGTCTGCAGTTACATGACCACATCTGCCCTGCTGTCCTGTGCGGCTACTTCTTCTCAGAGATGGTTATGGAAGAGTTGCCACTGCAGAGTCCTTCTGACAAATACGTGAGCATCTCGACACCACCATGGTGCAAGGACGACACAATGACGCCAATGCTCGGGATTACGAATGCTGTGAGAATGGTCTCAGCGGACATCCCTGAGGATATGAAGATGCAGCTACCATCTCCGCCATTCGGTGGTGGCGGTGGACACGGCATCGGTGGCGCAGTCATCCGGTGGAACAAGACCACTAAGAGCGGAGACGGGATCTTCATGTCATTCAACAAGTTGGAAGCGATAAAATTGAGTGATTCGGGATACCTGACCGCTACAACAGGCGCCCAGCGGGGAATCGAGGTGCTCAAGATCATCTGCTGGATGACAGAGAACCCTGATGAGGCGAGAAAAGTCCATCAGATCGAGAAGCGCTTCAAGGTTTCCGAGGAAGAACTGAACCAGCTCTTCACAACCGGAGAGAACCCGCTTGAGATCCTCGAGATACTGCCAGAGGACGCTTCGGAGGCTGATTCGGAGGCTGCGGATGATTCAAGCTCTCATGAACTTGTTGCGTCCCCACTATCCATTCCTGACGTGAAGCTCCCCAGTATCAATATCATGCCGGTTGCGTCTGCCTGTGATATCGTGCTCTCTACTGACCCCAACTTCAAGTACTTCCCGTCACCACCAGCAGAGCCGGAAGCATCAGGCGATATCGTTACCGATTATCCGATGCTCGGATCATTGTCCGACTTCAGTGTGAGAGGTTCTCCAGAGGAGATATCGATCATGAACATGCTCGGTTTCAAGGCGTGCAAGGTCGGAATGGGGCTCTCGGGGTTCGGGAAGGACGATCCGAATATGATGGTCTTCACCAACGCAGGATATGTCGCATCAATCGATGGAAAGAGCACAGAACAGTGCGTTGACGCCATAATGGACGAATCGGGATGCACAATCGGCAAGAACAACCTGGTCCTGCCCCGCACATCGGTTGACAGCCGTGTCTGGTTCGCGTTCCTCAACACGAGCAACATGGACTGCATATTCCTCTGGGTGAACGAGGATGTGATCGGAGACTATCTCGAGAGGGAAGATGTCGAGAACCACTACGACCTCATGCGTGAGTTTGTGCAGGTGCGTGGCGATGTGATCTTCACAACCTACAAGCTCAATGTCGGCAAGGATGAGTTGATCAGCGACCCATCGCAGTGGGACATGATCGAATCGCATCTTGGCAAGAAGAATGCATGGATGATGGTCTGGGGCGGAAACGTCGTTGCGAAGCACCCGACACCTGAGTTCCTGGCGATCATAGAGGAGCACACCCACATCTGCGCAGGCACACTGGTAGGCTACCACATGGTTGACATCATACGATCAGAACTGCCGACGATGGGCGGTCGCGAGTGTGCTGTCACACTGGGCGGAGACACGCTCATCTCAGTTGTTCCTGACTGCAGAAACGACGCGATACTAGCACTCCTCGACACCACGCCAGGAAGAAAAGGATACTTCTCAACCAAACTGAGTGCGGAGCAGATCGACGAGCTTGCGCCGGAAGCAAAGAGTGCAACCACCATATACATCGCGTGGAACGAGATAGACAAACACGGCGAGGGAATCGTTCTTGGTTTTGACACCAAAAAGGCAAGAGAACTGAGCGGCGCAGATTATGAGAACGAGCCGTTCTGGCTATGCCGTCTGAAGTGCCTCACATGGATGGCAGATCATCCTGATGAGTGTAAGGACCTCGTAAAGGTCATCCACCGCTTCGAGGTGAACGGCTTTTCAGAGGTGCAGAAGCTTCAGAGCGTCAATGTCAACCCGCTTGCTGAACTCGGGCTGACAGAAGAGAGCTTTGCAACAACGGAAACCGGCGAGGAGCCTACAGAGGCGGAAGCAGCAGCAGCGACTCCGTTCATACCGGCAGCGGCATGCCTGGCGATCGTGCTTGTAGCCGCACTCATATTCAGCAGAAGGCGATAAGTCTTCTGCCACTTTTTTATTTTTTTCTCAGTCGAGGGTGAATCGTGGTATCATGCCAAAAGTACTGGTACTCGACGCCCAGATGCGAAATTCGCTCGCCATAATACGATCTCTCGGGAAAAGAGGGTTTAAAGTGGACGCAGGAGAGGAGACCAGATTCGCAACCGGGTTCTTCTCCAGATACTGCGCTGGTCACATCGTTTACCCGTCACCGACAAAGCATCCGGATGAGTTCACCGCTTATGTGCTGGATGTGGTAAAGTGCAGGGACTACGACGTCATCTTCCCGGTGACCGACGCCACTGTAATTCCCATAATCAAGCAGAAGGATGAATTCTCAGAGCACACGATTGTGCCATTTGCAGATTACCAGACAGTGATCAAGGCAATCGATAAATCCCAAACACTGAAGATCGCCATGGAAAACAACATCCCCTGCCCGAAGACGTATTTCACGGGTTGCTATGATGATCTTGAGGAGACACTTGGCGTGGATGTGGATATGACGTATCCAGTCGTGGTGAAACCTGAGACCGCGTTTGGGGCACGGGGCGTCTTTCTCTGCAGTTCAATGGACGATCTCCTGGAGCGATGCGAATATGTTCACGATCGATACGGTCCGTTTCTGGTTCAGGAATACATACCGAAAGGGGATGAGATCGGTGTGTATGCGCTATTTGATTTCGATTCCCGCTGTTGCGCTCTCAGTGTGCAGAGAAGGATCCGGTCGTATCCGGTATCCGGCGGACCGAGCACGCTTCGGGAGACGGTCAGAGACGATCGAGCCGTCAAACTCGCCGACAGGTTGCTAACTGCCATGGGATGGTCAGGTGTTGCGATGGTTGAGTTCAGGGTTGACCCGAGAGACGGCATACCAAAGCTGATGGAGGTCAACCCCAGGTTCTGGGGGTCTCTTCAGCTCTCGATTCTTTCGGGGGTGGACTTCCCGTATCTTTTATATAAATTGGTGACAGATGGACATCTTGGCAGCGACCTGAATTACGATGTGGGTGTGAGGTGCAGATGGTTGCTTCCGGGCGACATACTCTGGTTCTTGAGCGCACCGGATAAACTGAGAAACTTGTTGGAATTTGTCAAATTCAATACAAACTATGATATCCTCTCGCGGGATGATCCGGCTCCGACACTCGGATTTACGATGGCGGTGGCACGATACATCTTTGACAGGGAGATGTGGGATTTCATACTGAGGAAGCCTATCTGATGCAAGTGAAAAACGCACTCACAATTGACCTTGAATACTGGCATTCGCCCGAATTAATCAGAGGTTTCGTCCCGGAGAAGAGAGACGATCTCATAATTGAGATGGCAACGCCGATCCTGCGTCTCCTGGACGAGTTTGGCGTGAGCGCCACCTTCTTTGTGCTGGGTGCTGTCGCCGAGAAGTATCCAGCGCTCGTGGCAGAGATTCACAGCCGGGGGCATGAGATCGCGTCACACGCATATTCCCACAGAACGCTCCACGAACTCGGAAGAGACCGGTTCGAGGACGAGGTGCATCGGTCGGTACGGCTGCTCCGGGAGATCACAGGAGAACCGCCCATCGGGTTCAGGGCGCCGTCGTTCTCGATAGACAACACGACACGGTGGGCTTTTGATGTGCTGGAGCGGCACGGATTCAGATACGACTCAAGCATCTTCCCGGTGGAGACACACCTGTATGGCGTCCGGGATGCTCCCCTCGGGATATACAGACCGTCCGCAGAGAATGTGGCAGAGAATGACCCCAACGGACGGATAATCGAGTTTCCCCTGACGATTCTTGAGTATGCGCGGAAAGTCCCGATATCAGGCGGGTTTTACCTGCGGGTCCTGCCGTTAAATGTACTGAAAAGGATGATCAAAAGAGTGAACGAGGAAAGACCCGCAGTAATCTACCTTCATCCATGGGAGATCTGTCCGCTGATGCCGCGGTTGAAACTCTCCTTATCATCACGGTTCATAACGTATCACGGGATTAAATCGACACGGGAGAAGCTGGAGGGTTTGCTTGCGAGTTTTAGCTTCGCACCTGCACGGGAGGTGCTCGAACTGTGAAGTTCGACCTGCATATCCACTCGAAATACTCTTATGACTCGTTTTTGAGTCCGGAGAATATAATAAGGATCGCAAAGAAGAACGGTCTTGATGGAGTTGCGGTAACTGACCACAACACAATAAAAGGAGGTATTGAAACATCAAAGGTCAATAAAGACGCTGATTTTGTCGTGATCATTGGTTCCGAGATAAAAACGGAGTACGGGGACGTGATCGGGCTATTCTTAAACGAGGAGATCAAATCGCGGACGTTTGCGGAGGTTGTTGACGAGATCCGGGATCAGGGCGGGTTTTCTGTGCTGGCACATCCGCTACGGAAGGGGATCATTTTTCCAGACGATTCATTGAGATCTGTCGACCTCATCGAGGGATTCAATGCACGGTCCCCAGAGGGTTTGAACAAAAGGGCAGCAGAGCTTGCAAAACGTCACAGGATACCGGTTGTTGCCGGAAGCGATGCGCACACCGCCTTTGAGGTAGGCGCTGGGCGAACCGTTGTGGACGGCGAGGTGAGGCGTGCGCTGGAAAGTGGGGAGACTGTGATAGAGGGCGAAGAATCAAGCTATTATCTGGTTCATGGGATGAGTGTATGCATAGAAAAAGTGAAAGCAGCGATGAAACGGTGAGGGAAACTGCGGTCTATCTCTACAGGACATCACCAGAGACGCTTTTCAGAGATCTCGGAAAGGCGCTGGACACGCCGGAGTTTCACAGATTGCATCCGCAGGACGAGACGTTCATCAAGATAAATGCGAATTACAATCGTTTCTGGCCCGGATGCAACACATCGCTGTGGTTTCTGGATGCATTGCTCGGAAATCTGGGGGAGATGGGTTTTGAGGATCTGAAAGTAATCGAGGGGGATTTGAAGTTGCAGCCCGCCACAGGAACGGTCGAGGCGCTTGGCATAATGAAATTACTCGAAAGGCATAAAGTCCCCTTTATACCGATTGAAGAGCTGCCAAGGGACGAATACGAACTGCCGACTATCTTACACGATTCACAGCTCATCAACACCTCAGTTCTGCACACGCACACCTTTGCGGTGATCTCATGCGCCACAAAGAACCTGTTCGGGCTTCTGCCGGTATACCGTGAGAAATACCACAATGAGCTCTCTGAAAAACTGCTCGAGACCCTTGAGAGTCTAAGAAGGGTGAACTGCAGGATGTTTGCCATCATCGATGGAACGGTCGGGCTTGAGGGCGGGAGTATGCGGCTTGGCGACCCGAAACGGCTGGACCTGATACTGGCAGGAGACGATGCGCTGGAACTCGACCGGGTGGCAGGCGAGATAATGGGATTTCCTATGGATATGATTCCTCTTTTAAGGCTTGCTCTTGCGACCGGGGTGCTGAACCCGGACCCTGTGAGAGTGGGCGGGGATTTTCCTGATAATCTTCCGACGCACTCTTTTACTTACAGAGAGTCAAGGATCGCCGGGTTTGACCTGTGGCTGAGGGGAAACCGGCTGACCGGACGATTCCTCAAGTATAACAGCCCGATTGACAGGCTTGCGCAGCACGCAAGAAGGTTCTACACGACGTATGTTTACAATAAGAAGAAAGACCGGACAATGAGTGGTGACTGGACTGAGTACCGATGAAAAATAAGATAGCGCAGAAGAACTACTACGATTCCTGCGACGACTTCGATATCCTTGAACTGGGCACTGCGGACGGAAGGGAGAACGAATACAGGAAGCGGTTCATATCAAGAAGGGCGGAGACGATGGCTAAGCTCGCATGTCTGGATGGTGAATCCACGGTTCTTGAGGTCGGGTGCGGAACCGGGATATACACGGTTCACTGGATTAGATCGTCAGGAAGGATATGTGGACTGGATATATCGAGAGGAATGCTTGTTAGATTAAGAGATAAGATCGATTCCAATGATCTCTTCCTTATCGAGGGCGATTCCGAACGTCTGCCGTTTCGCAACCGGCGTTTCGACACTGTCTTGTCTGTGAATACGGTTGAGCATCTGGACGATGT